>JAQBPL010000295.1 GCA_028287545.1 Vulcanimicrobiota bacterium
GGGAAGATCTCGGGCTACGTGCACAGTTACGCCTTTCACGGCGTGCACGGGCGCGCGCTGCCGGTCGCGACCGCGGTCAAGCTGGCGAATCGGGACCTCACGGTGATCGCGGCGGGCGGCGACGGCGACGGCTACGCGATCGGCGCCGGGCATTTCGTCCACGCCGTGCGGCGCAACGCCGACATCACCTACATCGTGATGGACAACCAGACGTACGGGCTGACCAAAGGTCAGGCGTCGCCGACCAGCGCGACGGGATACGTCGCGTCGGTGAGTCCGGACGGAAACCCCGATTCGCCGATCAACGGCCTGGCGCTCGCGCTCGCGGCCGGCGCGTCGTTCCTCGCGCGCGGCTTCTCGGCGCAGCCGAAGCACCTCGTGCAGATGATCAAGATGGCGATCGAACACAAGGGGTTCTCGATCGTCGAGGTGATGTCGCCGTGCGTCACCTACAACAAAATCAACACCTACGCGTGGTTCAAAGAGCACCTCAGCGACGTCGCGAACAGCGAAGGCTACGCGCCGAACGATCGCTCCGCGGCCTTCGACGCGCTGACCCGCGAGGGCTCGATCCCGATGGGCCTGATCTACCAGGAACACCGTCCGACGCTCGAAGATCGTACCGGCCTGCCCGAACTCCCGATCGCGCACCTCGATCTCGAGGCGTCCCGCGGGCAATACGCCGCGATGCTGGCGCACTATAGGTAAAGGGGATTCCTTCCCCCGGGGGCGGCCGCCAGGCTGAGGGCGCACCCGACGGCCGGGCGGTTCCCGAAGCGATAATGGGGGGTGATGGCGAAGGCACCGGAAACCCAGGTCTGTGACGCGAGCCGGTTCCGGTGCGTTCACGGACCGTGAGCGGGCGGTCCCCAGCACCCCCGGTCCTCAACCATCCCGTCCATCCCGAAAGGTTCTCTGCGTACATGCGTCTACGGCGTCTCGGTTTTGTCTGCGCGTTCGCTGCCAGCATCCTCGCCGCGTGCGGCTCCAGTAATCTCCTTGGCACCTCGACGACGACGCAGTCGGCGATCCGGTTCATCAACGGCTCGCCGGATCTGAACGCCGCCGGCGGCGTCGACGTCTACATCAACGGCACCGGCAGCTCCGCATCCGCGACCGCGTTGACGTACGGAACAGCGAGCCTGCTCTCGTATGTCAACTCGCAGGGGTACACGATCACCGTCACCCCAGCCGGCAGCAAGACTGCGTCGCTCACCTGCGCAAGCCCGTCCTTGGCCGCGAACACCCGCTACACCGTGGTGATCGCCGGCAAGGTGAACCCGGGCTCGAACGCCACCGACGCGCTGCAGTGCCAGGTCTTCGCCGAGACGATCTACAGTCTGCCGACCGGCTCGTTCCAGCTCGGGTTCCACAATGCGTCGCCCGCGCTGAACGCACTCTCGCCGAGCGGCGCCGGATACGGTCTGTACGCGAACTCGACGCCGCCGGTCTACTACGCGGAGGCCGGACCGGTCGCGACCTTCACCGCACCGACCTCCTTCGTTGCGAACGGCTTCGCGGTCAACAACCTCCCGGCCGGCGTCGAGTCGGCGCCCGGCATGGGCATCTACGTCTCGACCGTCTCCGACGCTTCCGGCGCTCCCAATCCGCCGACGACCTCGACCGTTCAAGCGACGCTGCTGCCGAGCGCGCTGCAGCCCGGCTTCACCACCGCAGTGAGCACGACGTGCCCCGACACCGGGAATTTCTTCCCGATCCAAACGCCGACGCCGACGCCCCTCCCGGTGAGCACCACCGCGCCGACGCCGACCCCGACGCCCGTCCCCGTCTGCACCGTGGTGAGCAACGTCATGAGCGTGTACGCGATCGACGCCCCGACGGGCGGCTCGGCGGTCGCGAAGCTCGTCGGCGTCACCGACTAGCAAGCATCTTCCTGACGCACGAAGACCGCCGAGCGCATGCGCTCGGCGGTCTTCTCGCGTCTAGCGGACGTACGAGCCGCCGTTGAGGTCGAGGGTCGAGCCGTTGAGGTAGCGCGCGAGCGGCGTGCACAGGAAGGCGACCGCGTGCGCGACCTCCTCGACGTCGCCGATGCGGCCCAGCGGAATCTCGCCGGTGATCGCTCGGCCGTCGTTGTCCATCGACTCGGTGACCATGTCGGTGGCGACGAAGCCGGGTGCGACCGCCATCGCGACGATGCCGTCGGCTGCGCAGCCGCGCGCGATCGACTTCGTCAAGTTGACCAGCGCGGCTTTCGAGGCGCCGTAGTCGGCATACGTCATCTCTCCGCGATGCGCGGCGCGCGAGGAGACGTTCACGATCGTGCCTTCGCCACGCTCACGCATCCCCGACATGGCGAGAAAGGCGAGGTCCGCTGCCGCGAAAAGGTTGACGTCGAACGTGCGCCGCCAGCCGGCGCGCCACGCCGCATAGTCGCCGGCGTCGAAGCGGTTGTCGGCGAAGATCGCGGCGTTGTTGACCAGCGCGTCGATGCGGCCGAAGCGGGCGAGGCATGCGTCGATCGCCGCGGGCAGTGCGGCGGCGTCCGCAACGTCCAGCTGATAAGGCTCGACCGCCGGACCGAGCCGTTCGCGCAGCCCCGAGGCCTCATCGGCGCGTTCACGATAGGTGAAGAAGACGTTCGCGCCCGCGCGGTGGAGCGCGCGCACGATCGCCGCGCCGATTCCGCGGCTTCCGCCGGTGACGAATGCGACCCGCCCGCGCAGGTCGATGGTGCCCGCCTCGCCGGCGTTCGTGTGGGTGATGCTGTTGTGCTGCACCCGGGCGTGATGCGACCGGAGCCGCGCGGGGTCCCGCCGAAGGGCGCTGCGTGGACGCCGTCTCGACGCAGATTTGGAGCGCGCAAGACTATGCCGCCAACGCGCGTTTCGTCTCCGATTTGGCGGGCGAAGCGGTCGCGCTGCTCGCGCCGCGCCCGGGCGAACGGATCCTGGACCTCGGCTGCGGCGACGGCGCGCTGACGTCGGAACTCTCCCGGTCGGGCGCGTCGGTCGTCGGCGTGGACGCCGCGCCCGATCTGATCGCCGCCGCGCGCGAGCGCGGTCTGGACGTGCGCCTGCAGGATGGAACGGCGCTGCGCTTCGAGCGCGAGTTCGATGCCGTCTTCTCGAACGCGGCCCTGCATTGGATGAAGGATCCTGCGCCGGTGATCGCCGGCGTCGCGCGCGCGCTCGTGCCGCGCGGCCGCTTCGTCGGCGAGTTCGGCGGGCACGGCAACGTCGCGGCGATCGTCGTCGCCCTCCACGCCGTGCTTGCCCGGCGCGGGATCGACGGCACCTCGTTGTCGCCGTGGTATTTTCCGACGGCCGCAGCCTACCGCCGATTGCTCGAAGCGGGCGGGTTCGCGGTCGAAACGATTGGACTGCACCCGCGTCCGACGGTCCTGCCAACCGACATGGCGGGCTGGCTGCGCACGTTCGCCAACCCGTTCTTCGCGCCGCTGGACGCCGGCGATCGCGCCGCGGCGCTCGAAGAGACGCTGGCGCTGCTGCGGGGCGTGCTCTCGGACGGCGGCGGACGCTGGACGGCGGATTACGTTCGGCTGCGCTTCGCGGCGCGGCTCATCTGAATGGAACGCTCCGCAGGGCACACCGATCCCGCGTACTGGAACATGGCGGGACCGTTCGGCGGATGGATCGCATCGCAGCTGCTCGAGCGCGTGCTCGACGATCCGCGCCGGCGCGGCGATCCGATCGCGACGAGCACGAGTTTCGTCGGTCCGATCGAAGAGGGCCCGTTCAGCATCGACGTGCGTTTGCTGCGGGCCAATCGGTCGACCGATTTCTGGTGGGCCGAACTGCGCCAGACGCGCGGCGGCGTCGAGCAGGTGTGCGCGTACGCGACGGTGAGCTGCGCGGTGCGACCGTCGACGCCGACGCATCTCGAGCAGCCGATGCCGGAGGCTCCTGGGCCCGAGCAGGTGCCCGAACGGCGAATTCCGCTTCCGTTGCGCTGGATAACGCACTACGAGATGCGCATGGCGACTGCGCCGCCGTTCGGCGGCGAGGGCTCGGCTCGATCGCTGACCTGGGCGCGCAAGCGCGACGTCCCGCTGAACTTCTCGGCGCTCACCGAGATCTGCGACACCGCGATCCCGCGGCTGTTCTACCGCACCCGCGCGCCGATTCCGATTGCGACCGTCACGATGAACGTGTTCTTTCACGTCGGCGCGAGCGAACTGCACGAGGTCGGCACCGACTTCGTCCTCTGCGACGCGAATTGGCACGGGGCGAACGACGGGTACTTCGACGAAGGACAGGTCGTGTGGAGCCGCTCGGGTCGACTGCTGGCGACGACCGACCAATTGGTCTGGTACCGGCTGCCGGACGGCGAAGGCAGCGGCGAGACCAGGCGCTGAGAACCCGTTTCAGGAATACGGTTTAGGTTGACGCAATACGTGTACACGATGTTTCGGGTCGGCAAAACCGTGCCCCCGAAACGTCAGATTCTCAAAGACATCTCGCTCAGTTTTCTGCCCGGCGCGAAGATCGGGATCCTCGGCCTGAACGGCGCCGGGAAGTCGACGGTGCTGCGCATCATGGCCGGCGTCGACACCGACATCGACGGCGACGCGATTCCGATGCCGAACATCACGATCGGGTATCTCGAACAAGAGCCGAAGCTCGATCCCGCCAAGACGGTGCGCGAGGTCGTGGAGGAAGGGCTAGCCTCGCTCTTCGACGCTCGCCGGCGGCTGGACGCGGTGTACGCGGCGTACGGCGAGCCCGATGCCGATTTCGAGAAGCTCGCCAACGAACAAGCGGCGCTCGAGGCGCAGCTCTTCGCGCAAGGCGCCGACGATCTGGAAGCGCAGCTCGAGATCGCGGCGGACGCGTTGCGGCTGCCGCCGTGGGACGCGCAGATCGGCCCGCTCTCCGGCGGTGAGAAGCGCCGCGTCGCGCT
>JAQBPL010000305.1 GCA_028287545.1 Vulcanimicrobiota bacterium
TAATGCCAGTCTACTAAGCATTGCATACCTGCTTGAAGTCGCGAATGCGCTGCTCGTGGCGGGCAACACTGTCGGGATATAGGATGGCGTCATTGCCCCAGGTCGGTTCTTGCCCTCGTGCCCTGGCAATCGCCGCTATTATCTGAGAGATACATCGGAGCGATCTTCCTAACCCGGTGAGTGGTATTACAGGGCGCTGCCCACGTCGACGAGGAACGCACGCTCGCGGGCGAGCACGCGAAGCCCGTCAGGCCGACGGTGATGATCGATGGAACGCTCCCAAATCGTCGCTTCGTAGCCCGTGGGAACTTGCGGGTAGGCACGCTCGAAGCCAAGCGCCAGCAATGCGTTGCGGTTATCGGTGACGGGGTTCATTCCTCGGCGCAGGAGCGCGAGCAATTCTTCTGGCAAGTGCGCGACGTTTTTCATAATTCATCCTTACGGGGACAACAAGAGTCCGGCGGGTATGTCATCGTCATGGCTATCCTGCGGCCTCGTTGAACCGCAACGTGCCGCACGTCGGACACGTGTGAACGGTTTCGCGCTGCGCGAGAAAGCGCGTCCTCCACCGGGTGGGTGTCGTTCCGTTGGAACGAGCGAACCGGCGTGCGAAGTAGTGGGTGTCCCGGAAGCCGACCGCTTCTGCCACCGCTGCCACCGGCTCGTCGGTCGCCAAAAGACGCTCGCGAGCGGCGAGGAGCCGGCGTTCGATGATCCACGACGTCACCGGACGCCCCGTCTCCTTGCGCACGAGTGAGGTGAGATGGCACGGAGAGTAATTGAAGGCTCGCGCGACATCCGCGAGACTGATCCCGTCGGCATAGTTGTCTTCGATAAATTCGATCACTCGCTGCACGAGAGAGCTGCGAGTCATTGGGCTCATCATCGTCTTTACGGCCTCCACGGGTCAGGCACCGAGAGCGGTACGGACCCGCTCGAGCAAAATTTCGTCGTCGAATGGTTTTTCCAGGAAGTCGAGGGCGCCGGCTTTCATGGCGCGCGTTCGTGTTCTCGCATTCCCGTATGCGGTGATGAAAATGATCGGTATCCGGCCCCCGGTTTCTGCTAATCTGGCCTGAAGCTCCAAACCGTTCATCCCAGGCATTTCGATGTCGCTGATCAGGCAAGCAGTCTCATTGCGTTTGCTGGATCCCAAGAATTCCTCGGCTGAGGCGAACGACCGAGGCGACAATCCAGCCGACTTCAGGACGGCATGAACGGCATTGCGAACGTCTTCATCATCGTCCACGATGGCGACCAGCTGTGCCTCGGTCTGCATCGGCTTCATCACCCAGACGATAGCATTGCGGCAAAACCATCACAATTATGCTTCGATTGAGGTGAGGTTATGCTTGGATGGAGGCGCACTTATACTTCGGTATAGGGCCCGCGGGCTTTCCGATTAGGGCGGCGTCCCGCTCTAGCCTGCTAGGCCCTCAGCTTCTCCGACATCAGCACCAGGTCGGCCAAAGACTCGGCCTCCATCTTCCGCATGACGTTGCCCCGGTGAACCTTTACGGTGATCTCGCTGACGCGGATTTCGCCGGCAATCACTTTGTTGGGCCGGCCGGTCACCACCAGAGCCATGACTTCGCGCTCCCGCTGCGTTAGGGAGTTGAAGCGCTCCCGCAGCTCGGTGAGCGCCTTTTCCTTCGCGCGTTGAGAGCGATCCCGCTCGAGTCCGGAATGGATTGCATTGAGCAGATCCTGTTCGCGAAACGGCTTGGTCAGGAACTCGATGGCGCCGCCTTTTATCGCTTCTACGGACATCGGAATGTCGCCGTGTCCCGTGATGAAGATAATCGGCAGATGAAGACCGGCGCTCGCAAGTTCACGCTGGAACTCCAAGCCGCCCTTGCCGGGTAACCGTACGTCGAGCACCATGCACGTCGGGCCCTCGGATCGACCGGCTTCGAGGAACTCGGAGACGGAACCATATGCACTGGCGCCTAGGCCCACCGATCGGAGAAGCCTTCCCAAGGCCTCCCGCACGTCTGGGTCGTCGTCGATGACGATGACCATGTCAGGAGCTTCAACCATGGCGCGCACCCGCGCATGTCTGCACGATCATGATGCACCTTGTCCGTACGGCGGCAGGGTGAATGCAAACGTCGCACCCGGCCCGACGTTGCCGGAGGCCGAGAGTCGTCCCCCGTGAGCTTCGACGATCGAGCGGCAGATCGAGAGGCCCATGCCCATGCCGTCGGACTTCGTCGTGAAAAAAGCGCGGAAAAGCTGGTCAGCGTTCTCCGTGCCGATTCCGACGCCGGAGTCCTTCGCCGCGACGACCACTTGGTGCGAATCGTCCTGGTACGTTCGGATCACGAATTCGCGCGCCCGATCGTTTACCGGCTGCATCGCGTCGATGCCGTTGATCACGAGATTGACGATCACTTGCTGCAGCTGAATCCGATCGCCGTTGACCCGCGGCAACTCGGCCGCGAGCTCCATGCGCAGCAAGACGCGCTGGCTCATCAACTCGTGCCGGACTAAAGCGACGGCCTCTTTGGCGACGTCATTGATGTCGAGCGGCGTTTTCGTAGAGTCGGTCTTCTGCAACATCGCGCGGACGCGCCGGGTGATGTCGCCCGCCCGGTGGCCGCTCTTGATGATACTTTCGACCGCGCTTCGCGCTTCGTCCAGGTTGGGAGTGCTGGAGTCGAGCCAGCGCCGAACGGCCTCAGCGTTGCTGACGACGGCGGTGAGTGGTTGGTTCACCTCGTGCGCGATCGAGGCGGCCAGCTCTCCGAGCGTGGTCAGGCGCGCGACATGCGCGAGGTCGGCCTGCGCTCGGCGCAGATCCTCCTCGGCTCGTTTGGCTGCTGTAACGTCCATCAGCGCACCGATGTATTCCAGCTGGCCGTTTTGGTCCCGTACCGCTCGAGCGACGACGCGGACGTATTTGATCGCCCCATCCGGCATCAGCAATCGATGCTCGAATTCGAAGCTCCGTCCGTCACTCGATGCTCGGTCGATCTGCCGCTGCACGAGAGGTACGTCTTCCGGATGGACGCGTTGAAGAAGCATCTCGCGGGTCGGAGAATCCCCCGGATCGTATCCAAAGATTCTGAACGTCTCGTCAGACCAGGCTCGTTCGTCGGTGGAAACATTCCAGCCCCAGGTGCCGGTGTGGCTGATTCTCTGACCTTCAGCCAGGAAGCCCTCGCTGTGCTGCAGATCGGCATAGAGGGTAGCGTTCTCCAGCGAGATCGCGGCTTGCGAAGCAAGCAATTCCAAGATCGAGATGCGCGCAGACGTGAAGGCGCGCGGAGTCAACGTATTCTCGAGATACAGCGCGCCGACGAGTTTCGTCTGCTTGATCAAGGGGAGACAGAGCACGGACCGAGGCCGCCGCTGCTGCATGTAGGCATCCGCCGAGAACAACGTCGATGCTGCGGCGTCGTCGAGGATCACGCTTTTCCGCGTCCGGATCACGTACTGCAGCACGGATTCGGGGAGTTCGGCAGGCGTCACAGCGGTCGCTCGCAGCGTCACCTCAACGGTGCCGCGGCCGGTCGTTGCCTCCGCGGAGATCCGCGACTCGTCGTTCGGGAACAAGATGAGCAGACCGCGCTCGGCGCCCATGTGCTCGAGGGCGATCCGCATGAGCGTCTCGATCACCCGGCCGAGTTCGATCTCACCGGACACCGCTTGCGAGGCCTTGACCACGGTCCCGACGTCCAGCTGCTCGACCGGCGCGTCGATCGTCGCGGCCAGCGCAGACGAAGCCGATTCCTCGCTCAGTTCACGGTAGCGCTGGTCGAGTTGCCGCACCTTGCCGAGTGCGCCCCAGCGCAGGTAGCAGGCGCGCGCGGCTTTGAGATGAGCGTGGCCAGCGGTCGTCTCGCCGCGGGCACGATACCATCCTGCGGCAAGCTCGTGGGCCAGCCCCTGACTCTGGACGAAGCCGCTCTCGCGAGCCGACACAACGGCCGCTCCGTATAGGCGCATTGCATCGACGTCGCGCTCTTCGAGGCGGGCAATCTCGGCCGAAACGAGTGCGAACTTGTCGGCGAACGTCGGCGGGTAGGTTTCGGCCCACTCGCGCAGCTGTTCCCGGTGCGCCGTCAGGAGTTCGCGCCATCGGCTCTGCTCGTCGTCAGACGCTTTCTCATAGAGCGCCGCCACCGTCAGCGCGGCGTAGGAGAAGTAGTCGAGTACCTGTGACTGAGCGGTTGCCGTCGAAAGCAGCGGCTTCACCGTGTCGGCTGCCGCGAGTGCCTCGACGTAGTCGCCCGAGAGGAACCGCGCCTTGAGTTTAAGGATCCAGTAAAAGCAGATCGTCACGGGCATCCGGTTCCGGCTCAGCTGCGCCTCGAACGTCGCCTCGTCGAACTGCGCGTCGCTGAACGTGGAAAAGCTCGCGGTCCGCCCCTGCATGGTCGCGATGAAACGTTGCTGGCTCCGGATGATGTCCGCGGCGCCGTCGTACTTGGCTTCCAGGGCGAAGTCCAACGCGATCTGCGACTCGCGCCACGCCGCGTCTAGTGGATCGTTCCGCAGCAGAAGGCCGGTGACAATTTGGTACAGACCGTAGCAAGCGAAGGCCAGATCACCCGTCTCGAGCGCGGTCCGAAAGGTCGCCCGCATGAAATCGATCGCGGTCTCGACCGGCCGCGTCCAGAACGCCACCGTCCCCATCGCGTGATAGACCTTCGGCTGGTTGGCGATGAAACGGTGCTTCTCGACGAGGTCACACGCAAGCTGGGCGAACCGATCGGCCTCATCGTATCGGTGAAAGACGGGTCCGGAGATAAACCCGAGAAGGGCAAAGCCGAGCGTTGAAGCGTCGCTCACTCCGTGCTGCAGGCCGATCTTCACCGTGCGGCACGCGATGAAGCAAAATAAGTGAAAGTCGGTAAAGTATGCGGGCGGACCGAGGACCGAGAGTACCTGCAGGGCGGCCTGCAGCTCCGGATCGATCAGCGGCGGCAGATCGATGAGGCTCTCGGTCGGGCGCCCATTGAGCGTTTGCCGAACCGTCTCGTATTCGGCTTGGACCTGCTCGAAGGTCGGGTGTATCGGCAGGTCGATCCCGAACAGGCGCAGGCACGTGAGCGCGCTGTCGACGGCTTGCGGCTGTTCGCCGCTCAAAACGTGCAAATAGATCTTCAGACACGTGGCATTCGCGAACGCCGCGTTTGAAGCCGCGCGCTGCAAGCACTCTGCGATCAGTTGCCCGGATTTTTCGAAGTTACCGCTCAGAAGCTCGCACTCCGCGCGTTCGAGCCAAAGGCTGAACGTCAACTCGTACTGACCCTCCCAGTCCCGCTCGTCTAAGAGCGTCATGCCGGCCGCAAAATACGCGCGCGCCGACGCATAAGCCGCCGACGCCTTGGCTTTCCGGCCGGCACGCAGATCGATCGTCGCCGCCTTCGCCTTCTCGTCCCGGTCGATCAGCGCTCCGGCACCTCGATTGAGTTGGTTCGCGACGTCGAACAGACGCTCTTCGAGGCCGTCCGGCGTCACGCTCGCCAGCAGCACGCGGCCGATGCGCAGGTGGACCTCGGCACGGCGCTCGTCGGGAATCAGCGAATATGCCGCCTGCTGGATCCGGTCATGCAGGAACTTGTACGCGTTCCCCCCTCGGAACACGAGTCCCGCGTGGACCGCCTCCAAGAGCGCGGCGTCGATCCCGCCCTCCGTTTCCCCGAGAACCGTCGTCAGCGTGGCGATCTCGACGACATTGCCCAGGCACGCGAGCTCTTTGAGCGCTTCCTGTGTGTCGGTGGAGAACCGCTTCAGCTTCGCGGCCATGAGTTCCACCACGTTGTCGGTGAAGTTCTTGGCCCGAATGCGATCGAGGTCCCATTGCCACGCGAGCGCGACCGGGTCGAACGCGAGCAGCCGTTCATCGGCCAATGCCGTGACGAACTGGACGGCGAAGAACGGATTGCCGCCGGTCTTCTCCTGCACGAGTTCCGCTAACGGCCGCGCGCGCTCCCGGTCACAATGCAG
Source organism: Vulcanimicrobiota bacterium (assembly GCA_028287545.1). The sequence continues at coordinate 5,959 of JAQBPL010000305.1, forward strand.
GGCGTCGGCGATGAGCCGGCCGATATCATCGAGCCCCAGCGGCTCCAGCACGACCTCGTGCACCCTCGCACCGGCGGCGCGGATCGCATCGAGCGTGTGCGGCAGCGGATGCGCGGGGCCGACATCGTTGTCCCGGTAGGCGCCGATCAGCAGCAGATGGCTCACCTGAGAATCCGTGATCACGTACGCGAGGAGGTCGAGCGTCGCGGTATCGAGCCATTGCAGATCGTCGAGAAACAGCGCGAGGGGATGCTCCTCCCGCGCGAAGACGCCGAGGAAGCGCCGAAAAACCATTTGGAACCGGCGCTGCGCGTCCTGTGGCGGCAGGTCCGCGACCGGCCGCTGTTTTCCGATCACCAGCTCCAGTTCGGGAACGAGGTTCACGATGAGCTGACCGTTGTCGCGCAGCGCTTCGCGCAAAGCGTCGCGCCACCGGCCGAGTTCCGCATCGCTCTGCGCCAGCAGCGATCGGATCAGACTCTGAAAGGCTTGCGCGAGCGTGGCGTACGGGACGTTGCGCTTGTACTGATCGAACTTGCCGGAGGCGAAGAGCCCGCGCGGCGGCACGAGCGCCTTCTGCAGTTCGTTGACCACCGAGGACTTGCCGATCCCGGAATAACCGGACACGAGCACCAGCTCGGGTGCGCCGTTGGCCACGACGCGGTCGAAGGCCGTGAGCAGGGTCTCGACCTCGCGCTCGCGGCCGTACAGCCGCTCCGGCATCAGTAACTGCCCCGATGCATCGTGCGCGCCTAGCGGGAACGGGTCGATGCGGCCTTGCGACTCCCATTCGGCCAAGCAACGCCGGAGATCCGCCTCGACGCCCGCTGCGGTCTGGTAACGCTCCTCGGCGGTCTTTGCCAGGAGTTTCATCACGATCGAGGACAGCTGTGCCGGCACCGCCGTCACCCGTTCGCTCGGCGGGAGCGGTTGGCGCGCGATATGAGCGTGGACCCATTCCATCGAGTCGGCAGCAGCGAACGGCAGCGCCCCCGTGAGCAGTTCGTAGAGGCTGACGCCGAAACTGTACAGATCGCTGCGGGAATCGACCGACCGGTTCATCCGGCCCGTCTGTTCCGGCGCCATGTAGGCAAGCGTTCCGGCGATCACCTCGGGCGGCTGGAGATCGGGACGCTCGCGCGGTACGCGGGAGGCGATACCGAAGCCGGTCAGCCACGCGCCGCCGCTGGAGGGATCCACCAGGACGTTCGCCGGCTTGATGTCCTTATGGACGAGACCTCGATCGTGCACGCACGAGAGCGCCCGCGCAATCGCGATCGCGATTTGCAGAGATTCCGTTAGCGAAAATGGTCGACCGAGCATTCGATCGAGCGGTTCGCCGCCGGGGTCCTCGAGTACCAAGGTCATTCGGCCGTTGCGCCCGGAGAGTTCGATGGGCCGTGCCGCCCAGGCACGATCCAGTTCGGCTTTGAGCGCATACTCATGTTCGAGCCGCTTGAAGGATGCAAGCGAGCCGTCTCCCGCGGTGACCACGAGTATCGGCGCGAGGCCGTTGCCGGAGCCGCGGCAACGCGTGACGTCGCCCTCGCGCAAGGGCGCGACCGCGTAGCCCGAGAGCTCCATCGCGACGCTCCTACCCGCCTCCATCGGTGTCGACGGCGTCGAACGCCTTTCGCGCGTCAATCCCGTCAAGACCATCGTCTTGAGGCAAAAACCCCGTCGCGAGGATTTCTTCGGGCGCCCTTGAGAGCCCCTTGGACGCCAAGGATCACTCAGGTCGATTCGCCGAACGGGACGACCGATGGAAGGCGCGTTGATTGGCTGCGTCCCGCACTTGATGCGCTTTACGCGACCTCTTTCAATCCACTAAAGTGCAAAGCCACCAGTTCGCCGTCTCGGCAGGAAACGAGCGCGACGTTTTTTCCGGAGGGCTGTTCGTGGTGCGCGACGGCGTCGTGTCGCGCATCGATTGGCTCCCGACGGCCGGCCTGGTAATGCACCGTCGTCGCTTCCATCGCGTTGCGTCCCAACGCCAACACGACGGTGCAGAGCTGCTGATCTACGACGACGCAGGCGTGGCGTCATATCTGCGGATCGACGGCTTGGACGACCCGCACGACCTGCTCGTGCGCGCCGACGGCACCATCCTCTGCGTCTCGCCGTCGGCCGACTCGATCGTTACCGTCGGTCCGGACGGCTCCGCACGGGCGGTGTATCGGGCGGGTGATGCCTTCGACGCGTGGCACCTCAACTGCGTCACCGAGCACGACGGTCGCCTGTACGCGACGGCGTTCGGACGATTTGCGCGCCATCGCGGCTGGCAAGGCGCCCCACGCGGCGCAGGGATCCTGTTCGACGTCGAAACCGGCGAGGACGTAGTCGACGGACTCGACCACCCGCATACGCCGCGTTGGCTCGACGGCGCGTGGACGATCTGCAATTCAGGCGCAGGCACCGTCGTGCGCGTGGTGCCGGGCGGAGCGCGAACCCAGATCGAGCTCGGCGGGTTTCCACGCGGCCTCTGCGCCATCGGCGACCGCGTCTACGTCGGCGTGTCGGAACTGCGTAGCGCGCGAGATTTCCGCGGGACCTCGACGATCGCGGTTCTCGACCGCGCGACGTGGACCGAACTGGGACGCATCCCGCTCGAGGACGGCAACCCGTACGATCTCGTCCCGATCGACGACGCGACCGCGGATGCGTTGCGGCTCGGTTTCGGTTTTTCTTCCCGGCGCCGGCGCAACCTGGATCAACTCGCGATGTTCGACGCGGTCGGCGTTCAGCCGTCGCGTCTTTGGGCGATCGGCGATGCTCTCGGATCGCACGACCGACGCGTCTCGATCGCGGCGTCGATTCCGGCGCAGGTTACGGGCCGTACCGCGATGCGCGTCCGGTGCCGCCTCACGAGCCGCAGCGAAGCGCTCCTGGTAACGGCGCCGCCGCATCCCGTCTACTTGAGTTACCGCTGGCTCGGCGCCGATGGTGTTCAGGTGCCCGGGGACGGATTGCGCACGCCGCTGCCCGCTGCGTTACCGCCGAAGGGTTCGCTTGACGTTACCCTCATCGTCGCGACTCCCGACGCCGCCGGCTGCTACACGCTCGTGCTCACGATGGTCCAGGAAGGTATCGGCTGGTTCGACGACGCCGACGCGACGTCGGCGCAGCGGACGCTCGTCGAGGTGGAGGCGTGAAGGCAGCGGCCCGCTAACGAGTGTCGTCGCGAGGCCTAGCGACGACGCGACGACAGTTCGTCCGGCGGCAGAGCGAATTGGAACGTCGCACCCGGCCCGGCGTTACCGGACGCCGAGAGTCGTCCTCCGTGAGCTTCGACGATAGAACGGCAGATCGAAAGCCCCATGCCCATGCCGCCGGCTTTCGTCGTGAAAAATGCCCGGAACAGCTGGTCGGCGTCCTCCGTGCCGATGCCGACGCCGGAGTCCTTCACCGCAACGACCACTTGGTGCGCGTCATCCTCGTACGTTCGGATGAGCAATTCGCGCCCCCGATCGGTTACCGGCTGCATCGCTTCGATGCCGTTGACCACGAGATTGACGATCACTTGCTGCAGCTGAATCCGATCGCCGTTGATGCGAGGCAAATCGGCCGCGAGCTCCCTGCGCAGCAAGACCCGCTGCGTGAGGATCTCGTGCTGGACCAAAGCGACGGCTTCGTTCGCGACGTCATTGACGTCGAGCCGCACTTTCTGGGTGTCGGTCTTGTTCACCAGCGACCGGACGCGCCGGGTGATGTCGCCCGCGCGATGGCCGCTCTTGATGATGCTTTCCACCGCGGTGCGCGCTTCATCGAGACAGGGGGGGCTGCGGTCGAGCCAGCGCCGCGCGGCCTCGGCATTGCTGACGACCGCGGTGAGCGGCTGGTTCAGCTCGTGCGCGATCGAAGCGGCCAGTTCGCCGAGCGTGGTCACCCGCGCGACGTGCGCGAGGTCGGCCTGCGCCCGGCGCAAGTCCTCCTCGGCGCGTTTGGCTGCGGTCATGTCCATCAGTGCCCCGATGAATTCCAGCTGACCGCTTCGGCCCCGTACGGGTTGCGCGACGAGATGCACGTATTTGAGCCGCCCATCCGGCATCAGCAATCGATGTTCGACCTCGAAGCCCCGTCCGTCACTTGACGCTCGGTCGATGCGCCGTTGAACGAGCGGCGCATCTTCCGGATGGACGCGTTGAAGAAACATCTCGCGGTTGGGAGTCCCTCCCGGATCGTATCCCAAGATTCTGAACGTCTCGTCGGACCAGACTCGTTCACCGGTAGCAACGTTCCAGCCCCAACTCCCGGTGTGGCTGATTCTCTGCCCTTCTGCCAGGAAGCCCTCGCTGCGCTGCAGATCGGAATAGAGGGTAGCGTTCTCGAGCGAGATCGCGGCCTGCGAAGCCAGCAATTCCAGGACCGCGAAGCGGCCAGAGGTGAAGGCGCGCGGTGTCAGCGCATTCTCCAGATATAGTGCGCCGACGAGTTTGGTTCGCTTGATCAGCGGGAGGCACAGCACGGACCGGGGCCGCCGCCGCTGCACGTACGCATCCCCCGAGAACAAGGTCGACGCTGCGGCGTCGTCCAGGATCACGCTTTCTCGCGTGCGGATCACATACTGGAGCACGGATTCGGGAAGTTCGGCGGGCGTCACGGCCGCCTGACGCAGCGTCACCTCAACCGTGCCGCTGCCGGTCGTCGCCTCCGCGGAGACCCGAGACTCGTCGTTCGGGAACAGGATGAGCAGACCACGCTCGGCCCCCATATGCTGGAGGGCGATCCGCATGAGCGTCTCGATCACCCGGTCGAGTTCGATCTCACCCGACACCGTTTGCGAGGCCTTGACCACCGTTCCGACGTCGAGCTGCTCGACGGGTACGTCGATCGTCGCGGCCAGCGCAGACGAAGCCGACTCCTCGCCCAGTTCTCGGTGGCGCTGGTCGAGTTGCCGCACCACTCCGAGTGCGCCCCACCGCAGATAGCACGTGCGCGCGGCTTTGCGATGGGCGTGCCCGGCGGTCGTCGACCCACGGGCGCCATAATATTCTGCGGCAAGCTCGTGGGACACCCCCTCGAACTGGTCGAAACCGCTCTCGCGGGCCGACACAATTGCCCCTTCGTAGAGACGCATCGCATCGGCGTCACGCCCTTCGAGACGCGCAATCTCCGCCGAGACGAGGGAGTACTTGTCGGCGAACGTCGGCGGGTAGGTTTCGGCCCACTCGCGCAGCTGTTCCCGGTGCGCCGTCAAGAGCTCGCGCCACCCGCTCTGCTCTTCGTCAGAAGCCTTCTCGTAGAGTGCCGCCACCGTGAGCGCCGCATAGTAATAGTAGTCCAGCAGCTGGATTTGACCGGCGGCGGCCGAGAGGATCGGCTTGACCCGCTCGACTGCCGCGAGAGCCTCGGCGTAGTCGCCTAAGAGGAACCGCGCTTTCAGCTTCAGGATCCAGTGCAGGCAGACTATCGTAGGTATTCGATCCTCCGCCAGTTGCGCCTCGAATGTCGCTTCATCGAACGGCACATCGGTGCGGCCCTGCATTGTCGCGATGAAGCGTTGCTGGCTCCCGATGAAGTCCACGGTGTCGGCGTACTTCGCTTTGCTGGCGACGTCGAGCGCCGTTTCCGACTCACGCCACGCCACGTCGAGCGGATCGTTCCGCAAGAGAAGCCCCGTGACAGAGTTGAACCTAGCGTAGCAAGCGAAGATCAGATCGCCTGTCTCGATCGCCGTGCGAAACGTCGCCTGCATGAAATCGATTGCGTCCGCGATCGGCTGCGTAAAGAACGCAACCAATCCAATCGCGTGGTAGACCTTCGCTTTGTAGGCGATGATGTCGTGCTTCTCGACCAAGTTGCAGGCAAGCTCGGCGAAACGATAGCCATCGCGGTACCGGTGGAAGAGTACTACCAGCGTAGTGCCGAGATACGCATAGGCGTGCGCGGCAGCACCGCTCGTCCCATGCTGCATACCGAGGGTCGCCATGCGGCACAAGAGCAAGCAAAATAACTGATAGTCGGTAAAGTAGGCGGGAGCCGTAAGGACTGAGAGCACCTGCATCGCGGCTTGCACTTCCGGATCGGTCATCATCGGCAGGTCGATCAAGCTCTCGATCGGGCGCCCATCGAGGGTCTGCCAAACCGTCTCGAATTCGGCCCGGACGTGCTCCGCGGTCGGGTGTGCCGGCAGGTCGATGCCGAACAGGCGCAGGGAGGTGAGCGCGCCCTCGACGGCTTGCGGGTGTTCGCCTTTCACCACGTGCAACTGGACCTTCAAGCACGAGATATCCGCGAACTCGGCGTTCGAAGCCGCGCGCTGCAGTAACTCTCCAATCAGCTGCTCGGCCTTCTCGACGTTACCGGTCAGAAATTCGCATTCCGCGCGTTCTCGCCACAGGCTGAACGTCAGCTCGTGCCGGCTGCCCCAGTCCCGCTCGTCCAACAGCGCCATGCCGGCCGCAAAATACGCGCTCGCCGACGCATAGGCCGCCGACGCCTTGGCCTTGCATCCGGCACGCAGATCGATCGTCGCCGCCTGCGCTTTCTCGTCCCGGTCGACCAGCAGCAGGGCGCCCCGATTGAGCTGGTTCGCGACGTCGAACAGATGCTCGGCGAGCTGGTCCGCGGTCATGTTCGCCATCAGCACACGGCCGATGCGCAGGTGGATCTCTGCCCGACGCTCGTCGGAGATCAGCAAATACGCGGCCTGCTGAATACGGTCGTGCAGGAACCTGTAGGCGTGCTCGTGCCGGAAGACGAGGCCGGCATGGACCGCTTCTAAGAGCGCGGCGTCGATCGCGTCCTCCGATTCGCCGCGAACCATCATCAGCGTGGCGATCTCGACGACATTGCCCAGGCACGCGAGCCCTTTGAGCGCTTCCTGCGTGGTGACGGAGAACCGCTTCAGCTTTGCGGCCATGAGTTCCACCACGTTGTCGGTGTAGTTCTTGGCGCGGATGCGGTGGATGTCCCATTGCCAGGATAGCGCGATTGCGTCGAAAGCGAGCAGCCCTTCATCGGCCAACGCACTGACGAACTGGATCGCGAAGAACGGATTGCCGCCGGTCTTCTCCTGCACGAGGTCCGCCAAGGGCCGCGCGCGCTCCGGCTCGCAGCGCAGGGCGCCAGCGATGAGCCGGCGGGTATCATCGAGCCCGAGCGGCGCGAGCACGATCTCGTGCACCCTCGCGTCGGCGGCGCGGATCGCCTCGAGAGTCCGCAGCAGCGCGTGTCCGGGACCGACCTCGTTGTCGCGGTAAGCCCCGACCACCAGCAGATGGCTGATCTCGGAATCCGTGATCACGTATTCCAACAGGTCGATCGTCGCGGTATCGAGCCACTGCAAATCGTCGAGAAACAGCACGAGCGGGTGTTGCTCGCGCGCGAAGACGCCGAGAAACCGCCGAAACACCAGCTGGAAGCGGCGCTGCGCCTCCTGCGGCGGCAGGTCCGCGACCGGCCGCTGTTTTCCGATCACGAGCTCCAACTCGGGTACGAGGTTCACGATGAGCTGACCGTTGTCGCGCAACGCCTCGCGCAAAGCGTCACGCCAATGGCCTAGCTCCGCATCGCTCTGCGCCAGAAGCGATCGGATGAGGCTCTGGAAGGCTTGCGCGAGCGTGGCGTACGGGACGTTGCGCTTGTACTGGTCGAACTTGCCGGACGCGAAGAGCCCGCGCGGCGGCACGAGCGCCTTCTGCAGCTCGTTGACCACCGAAGACTTGCCGATCCCCGAATAGCCCGACACGAGCACCAGTTCCGGCGTGCCGTTGGCCACGACGCGCTCGAACGCGGCGAGCAGGGTACCGATCTCGCGCTCGCGGCCGTATAGCCGTTCCGGCATCAGCAACTGATCCGATGCATCCTGCGCGCCGAGCGAGAACGGATCGATGCGCCCCTGCGACTCCCATTCGGTCAAGCACCGCCGCAGATCGGCCTCGACGCCGGCGGCGGTCTGGTAACGCTCCTCGGCGGTCTTCGACAGGAGCTTCATCACGATCGACGAGAGCTGTTCCGGCACCGCCGTCACGCGTTCGCTCGGCGCGACCGGTTTGCGCGCGATGTGGCAATGGACCCATTCCATCGCGTCGGACGCGGTGAAGGGAAGAACGCCGGTGAGCAGTTCGTAGAGGGTGACGCCGAAACTGTAGAGATCACTGCGGGAATCGATCGACCGGTTCATCCGGCCGGTCTGTTCCGGCGCCATGTAGGCGAACGTTCCGGCGATCACCTCCGGCGGCTGGGGATCGGGACGCTCGCGCGGTACGCGGGAGGCGATGCCAAAGCCGGTCAGCCAGGCGCCGCCGCTGGAAAGATCGACAAGAATGTTCGCCGGCTTGATGTCTTTGTGGACGAGACCCCGCTCGTGCACGCGGCCGATCACGCGCGCACAAGCGATCGCGATCTGCAAAAATTCCGGCGTTGCCAACGGTCGACCGAGCAGTCGATCGAGGGGTTCGCCGCCGGGGTCCTCGAGCACCAAAGTCATTCGCTCGCTGTGCCCGGACAACTCGACGGGCCGCGCCGCCCACGCACCATCGAGTTCGGCTTTGAGCGCATACTCATGTTCGAGACGCTTGTACGATGCGACCGTGTTGTCTGCCGCGCTGACGAGGAGGACCGGCGTCAGGCCGTTGCCGGAGCCGCGCAAGCGGGTGCCGTCACCCTCGCGCAAGGGCGCGACCGCGTAGCCCGAAAGCTCCATCGCGACGCCTCCTCCTCGCCTCCATCGGTGTCGACGGGTCGAACGCCCTTTCACGCGTCAATCCCGTCAAGACCAACGTCTTGAGGCAAAATCACCGTCGCGACGCTTTCTTCGAACACCATTGAGAGCCCCACCCTGGCGCCTCGCCAGAATGGTCTCCAACGCCGAGAGCGTTTGCAAAACGCGTTCGCCACCGCCGAACTCTTGGTTGCACGCACAGGAAGACACCGTTGGAATGCCCAGCGGTCAGAGCGTGCGGTCTTCGCTGCATTTCATGATTTTGAAAGAACCGAAGCGTAGACTCCCGATACCATGTCGCTGCGAAACCTTGCGCTCGTCGTCCTGACCGTTCTTTGCTTCGTCGCGACTGCACGGCCGCAAGCAGCGCGCGCCGCGAGCCTGTCGCTCGACCTCGATCCGGCGCACTCGAGCGTGGAATTCACGCTCGGGGCGATGCTGCACACGGTGAGGGGAACCTTCGCATTCAAGCAAGGCACGATCCGCTTCGATTCGGCGACCGGCCAGGCGTCAGGGAGCGTCGTCGTCGATCTCGCGAGCGGCCAGAGCGGCAATGCGAAGCGCGACGCCAATATGCGAACCACCGTCCTCGATGTGCAGACCTACCCGCTGGCCGTGTTTACCCCGAGCCGCGTGCAGGTGCAGCCGGCGAACGGCAAGCCCTCCGCACTCGACGTCGACGGCATGCTCGCGATCCACGGCGGCAGCCACGCGATGACCCTGCACGTCACGGTCGAGGCGAACGGCGCAAGCATGACGGCGCATACGCAGTTCTCCATCCCGTACGTGCAATGGGGGATGAAGGATCCGAGCACGTTCCTCTTGCACGTCGGCAACACCGTCGAGATAGACGTCACCGCGGTCGCCCAAGTCCACGGTTTGGGGGCAACGTCGGGCGTTAGTTGGTGAAGGTGCTCCAGTCGTCAGCTTTAATGTCGCCGACGACGGCGTATCCGCCATGCATGTCCGGCTTCACGACAACCGCTTCGGCTTCGAGCACGTCGAGCCCGGTGACTGACTTCACGTTGAAGCCGTGTGTCATGACGACGATGTCTTTTCCCGCCGGCGGCGGCGCGACGAGGAACGGCCGCAATGCGGCGGCGGCGGCGTCGCGGGATGCCGCGTCCTTCATGGCATACTCGTGCAGGCCGTCGACCGGGTCGGCCCGGCCGAAGATCAAACGTGCCGATTCGATTGCGCGGCAGAACGGACTGGCCTTGACGTCGGCGATCGGCAACGCCAATGCGGTCACGCGCTGACCGATGGCACGGGCCGTCGCTCGGCCCTCGGGAGAGAGGTTCCGTTGGGTCGTACAGTCGGCGACGTCGACGGTCGGCGCATCGACCTTCGCCTCCGTCGCTGCGTGGCGCATGAGGATGACGTAGCCGCCGCCGCGCAGCGCCTCGAGCAGCGCGGCGCCGCGCAGCGGAGCAGCCTGCGCCCACGACGCCGCGGGGACGAGCACGAGCGTCGCCGCGACGGCCGCGCGGAGGATCGCGGTCATGGCGTCGCTCCCGTCGGATCCACGATGACCGTACCTTTCATGAAGGTATGGATCGCGCAGTGATACGGATAGCTTCCGGGCTTCGCGAACGTGTGTACGAAGCGTCCGTTCGCATCGACGTTCTTGGAGTCGAACGCCGCCGCGTCCGACGTGACCGTGTGCGTTTCGTCGTCGGCATTGACGAAGGTGACCGCTTGCCCGGCGCGCACGTGCACGATCGCCGGCACGAACGCGTCGTTTTTGACGGTCACCGTGGCGGCCTGAGGGGCCGCGGTCGCCTGCGCCGGGACCGGGTTCGCGTGCCCGAGCGCCGCGAGGACCAGGGCCGTCGCGGCTAGGGCCGGCAGTGACTTCATGACCGGTCTACGCCGCCGCAGCCCCCCACGGTTCGATCATCGAGCGGTGCGCTACCCTCCTTTGTCACGCATGACACGCTTATCGCTCAAGGCGGCCTTGGTCGTCCCGCCGCTCAGTGGCCCATCAAGCGCTGCACCATCTTGTAGACGATCGAGATCTGCGTCCCGCTCTTGAGGGCGTAGTTCGGATCGTCGTATCCCCACCAGTCCCAGCAGCCGTTGGGATTGGTCGGAACGGTCGACGACTTCACGGCGTACGGATAGAGGACCACGATGTCGTTGCGGTCGGCCCACGCGTCGATCCCGGACTCGGTGATGAACTTCGTCCCGATGTCGGCCTGTGTCTGCAGACAGCCGTGGAAGGCCAGAACCATGCCGCACGGCTGGCCCGCCGCGCAGCTCTTCGGTACGAAGACGTAGCCGTTGGTATCCATCGAATTGCTCGCCGCGGCGCCGAAGGCGGTTTGGTCGAAACGAACGAGCGTGCCGCTCAGCGTTCCGCCGTTGCGCGGCTTGAGCTTGCCGAAGAACGCATTCAGCCACGTCTGCTCGGAATCGTAGGCACTGCGTCCGGAAGGACACGAGATCATATATGGACTGGCCTGCGTTCCGCACGTGAGCTCGCCGTCGGGCGATTCCCAGCCGTGAGCGGCCGGAAACGCGTTGTCGTATTTGAATACGTTCGCGCCGTAGTGTTGGTACTCGGTCTGAAGGTCGTTCATCTCCTGCGGCTTCACGATCGTGTCTTGCGTGCCGGACCAGAGATAAATCGGCGCGCCCCGCAAGTTGCTCTCCGCATCGATCGTACCGGCCGCCGATTGCTGGTCGAGGTACGTTTCGGAGAGGGCAAGGGTGCTTTGGTACAGGCCCTCACCGCCGCAGGCGGCCAGCGCGGTGGCGACGTTATCCAGCGCGCAGTAGTAGACGCCGCCGGCATAGATCGCCGCGCCTTTGAACGTGCTCGAGTGCGCGACGTGCATCTGCACGCCGAAGAAGCCGCCCGAAGAGATTCCGGCGACGAAGACCTTCGAGGGATCGATGTTGTAGCTGCCGAGCGCAGCAACGCCGCCGGCGGCAGCGGCCGCCGGCGCCCGCGACGCGGCATCCGTCGAGGGCGCAGGGGGCACTTGCGTCACCCCACCCCCCGAGCAGCCGGTCGCCAGAAGGCTCGCCATCGCGCAAAGTCCCAGTCCGTAGCGAACGCGGTGGTGCATGCGAAACTCTCCCCATCGGTCGGCGCAGTTTGGGAGCCTGGTACCCTACATTACCAGTCTACCAACCAGGATCCGGCGGGCACGGCTTCTCTCCCCGGATGACGCGCGCAATGCAGACTCCGGCGTCTCGTTCGCCGAGTTCCATGGCCTGCACATCGCCTTTGTAGCCGACTCGCGGTTCGCCGATCACCCTGCCCGTGGCGACGTCGACGATCAAGAAGTCCGTGCTCCAGACGACCGCCATCGCGCGCGTGACCGCGCCCACCACTACCGTGTCCGCGCGCACCGCGCGCCCGATTCGGCGCGCGCATTCGACTGCGGCGCACGAACGGCTCGGCGTCGTCTGGTCGAAGTTTGCCGCGGCCAGCGCTCGGGTCATGCGCTCGGGGGCGACGAGCGAGATGCCGCCGCCTCCCAAGCCGGACCGAAGCTGCGTCGTCATGACGCGCAATTCGGACCGCGACGGGAGCAGCCCGTACGGCAGCCCCGAATCCGCAGCCGCGAGCGGCAGCACGGCGATAGCGGTTCGCGCATCGGCGGCGCTCGGCAACGGCGCGACGGTCGCCAGCAGTGCCGCGAAAAGGACGAGCAATTTTCGCATGACGACGTATTTCCTCAAGGAACGCATCCTCGCATCCCTGGTCGGCAAGCGATCCTCGTAGAGCACTTCGACGCAGAGAGCACGTCAGCGATCGCAGGGTACGAGTCAGCATGGCATCACCGCGCAAACGGTCCCTCAGCAAGAAACGGCGCGGGACCCTCGCCGAGCCGGTCAGGCCGGAGCGTCCGAAACATTCCCTTCGCAGACCGACGAAACGCGCCTCGTCGCGGCGTCGTGGCTCCGGGTAGCGCGCGTGCGCACTCCGGGGCTGGTCGTGTTTGCCCGCATGCAGGCGAACGTCGGGTGGGAAGGTCACGTGCGCACGGCTCTGCTGGAAGCCATGCCGCCGACGTTGCTGGAGGAGGCGAACCTCGGCTACGCCGTTCACCAGGCGGCAACCGACCCGCGCCTCTTCCTCCTCTACGAGCAATGGACCGGAAAAGCGGGCTTCGAAAACCACATGCAGCAGCCGCATCTGCTTGAACTCGTCCGACGGCTCCAGGAGGCGCTCGCCATTCCGCTCGAGATCGTTGAATCGGAGATGATCGGCGGCGAAGTCGCACCAACCGCGAGCGGCGACTGAGACGAGCGAGACTTTTTCGACCCGCACGACGTTTACGGCACGCTTATGTGCTGCAAACTTCTTGCTGCGCAGGCGAGCTCGCGATGACGTTGTATCACGCGGCGCCCGTCGTGCGTGCGTTGGCGATCATGCTGCAAGGTTTTCACGACGGCCGCGACGGTGCGTCGGCTCCCCTGCGTCACGGTATTTATTTTGAGGTAGAACCCGAGCGGCCCGAGGGGGCTCTCGGGATTGTGCTGGAGGTCGAGGACGCCGAGTCCTTGCGGCGCTTCGCCGTGTCGCTGTGGCCTCAGCGCCGCGAAGGTTCGCACGGCTACTTCTATCTGCTTCCTGCCGACGTCGCGAATTGCTACGCGCCTCGTATGGTCGGGGAGGTTACTGCGAGCGATCGTCTCGCGAACGACTGAGCCGCTACATTCGCATGCCGGGCATGCCGGTGGTGTCCATGTAGCGGACGTGTTCGATGAATCCGGTCCAAGCGGTCGGCGCGATCGCAAGACCGCCCCGGAACGGATACTGCAGCTCGAAGATCAGCACGAACATCGAGGCGACGATGATCGCCACGGCCGACGTCATCAAGAGATGCACGCGCCGACTGGGAACGCCGAACAGCCAGCAGAATCCGATCACGACGAAGGCTCCGACCACGAGCACGCCCCACTGAAAGGCCGAGACTCCGGACTTGTTGCTGGCGAGCCGGCGCGACCGCGCGTCGTGAAGGTCCGCCAGCTTGCTCAGCGCCGTGACCTGCGCGTTCGATTCGCGCGCGCCCGGCGGCGCGAAACTGCCGACGGCGTCGGTCGCGTCCATGATGAGGAGGTCCCCGCGGGGACTGAAACGCCCGCTGCGCATCAACGGCCACTCGTCGGAAACCATCAGCTTCGCGTAGGACAGCATGTCCTTGCGCACGCGCGTGCGGATCGACGGCGGCAACCCAACCGCGACGTGCCACGCGTCGCCGGCCGCGGCGGTCTCGACGGAACAACGCTCCTGCGTTCCTCGGTACTGCTCCCACACCACAACCGTCACGAATCCGAGAACGACGGCGAAGAGCGTGCCCGCAACGCTCACGATGAAACCCGCAACCTCGTTATGCATGGCGAACTGGGCCGTCCTGTAGCGCCGCTGAACCGCGATCTGGCCGGCGCACGCCGCGGCAACGGCGAGCCCCACGGCTGCGAAATACACCAGCGGTGCCGGAAGCCCGGACAGCGAGCTCATCGCCAGCTGTTTCGCAGCCCCTCTGGAACGCCCCAGGGAGAGGGCGAGCGTTCAGTTGTCGATGGTCAGCACCTTGACCGTGTTGTCGTTGTCGTCGTTGAAGTACAGCTGCGCGTTGTCGTCGCCGCTTCCGGTCGCGACCATCCCGAAGAGCGCGCCGGCGGCGCCGGTGTCGACGTTCTTCGACGCGACCAGCCGGCCGCCGCGCGTGATCTCGACGAGCAAGTTCGATCCCGCCGGATCGATGGTGGTGCCGAGGATGAGGGGTCCGACGGGGAGCAGTGCGGAACTGATCGGCCCGTTGAGCGGCGGCCCTTGGAAGATCCGCCGCGCGAGGAAGGCGGCGACGCCCGAAGCGACGCCGTTCTTGAACGCGAGCCCCCCGGCCGGAATGAACGAGACGTGGCGCAGCACGGTGACGCTGT
>JAQBPL010000342.1 GCA_028287545.1 Vulcanimicrobiota bacterium
CGGAACCGCCCGCCGCGGTTCGCCCGGAACCGCCCCCGGCCGTCCAGCCTGAACCCCCGCCGCCCGCGCCGCCGGTCGAGCGTCCCGCCGCTGGGGCCGAGCCGATCGGCGCGGTGCCGCCGATGGAGCTTTCGCTGCAGAAGCTGCGCACGCTCTGGCAGCAGATTCGCACGCGCGCCGAAGAGGTGAAGCCGTCGCTCAACGCGCCGCTCAGCCGCGCGACGGTCGAGGGTCTGGAGCGCGAGGTGATCGTCTTGCGGATCCCGGTTCCGCCGATGGCCGAGATCGTCAAGCGGGACCTGCCGACGCTCAAGCGCGCGGTCGCCGCGGTGACGGGCCGAACGCTCGACGTGCGGGTGGTGAGCGGCGCGAGCGCGCCGCCGCCCCAAACCGGCGTCGCCGACGACGGCGGCGAAGAACCGCCCGACGACCTGATGCGCTACGCGCTCGACACGTTGCCTACCGACTCACGCGAGGGATCACGAACACGATGAACCAGGCCCAGATGATGCAACAGATCCGCAAGATGCAGCAAGACATGGCGCGCGTCCAGGAAGAGCTCGCGAACACCATCGTCGAGGGGAGCGCGTCGGGTGGTCTCGTGACCGTGGGGATCACCGGCGAGTTCCAAGTGAAGAAGGTCACGATCAAGCCCGACGCCGTCGATCCCGACGACGTCGAGACGCTCGAAGACCTTTTGGTCGTCGCGCTCAACGACGCGCTGGGGAAAGTCCACACGCTCAATTCGACCAAGATGGGCGCCGTCACCGGCGGCCTCAAGATCCCCGGGATGTAGACGGAGCAGCACGATCTCGACCACGATCGCAGCCCCCGTTCAAGCGCTGATCAACGAGTTCAGCAAGCTCCCGACGGTGGGCCCGAAGACGGCTGCCCGGCTCGTCTTCCATTTGCTCAATCGCCCGCGCGCGGATGCGGACGCGCTCGCGGAGGCGATCGTCGCGCTCAAGGATCGGGTGCGGATGTGTTCGCGCTGCTTCTCGATCACCGAGGACGATCCGTGCGACATCTGCGACGATCAGCGCCGTGACGGCACGATGATCTGCGTCGTCGCCGAGGCGAAGGACGTCTTCGCGATCGAGCGGACGTCGGCGTACAACGGACGCTATCACGTGCTCGGCGGCTTGATCTCGCCGATGGACGGCATCGGCCCCTCGCAGCTGCGGGTTCGCGAGCTCGTCGACCGCGTCGCGACCGAGGCGCCGAGCGAGATCGTCGTCGCGACGAACCCCAACGCCGAAGGCGAAGCGACGGCGCTCTACCTCTCGCGGCTGCTCGCGCCGAGCGGCGTCAACGTCACGCGCCTGGCGTACGGTCTGCCGATCGGCGGCGACCTCGACTACGCCGACGAGAACACGCTGGCCCGCGCGATCGAAGGCCGCCGCACGTTGTGAGCATCAGGCCGGCGCTGCGGGAAACCGGCGATCTTCTCGATCGAGGGGTCCATCTCGTTGGGCAGCGGGTCGTTACGATCGGCCTTCCGTTCGTGCTGGCCGATGTGCTGGGCAACTTTACGGGGGCGCTTCCCTCAGCGGGAGGATGGCTTTCTATCCCCATCATGGTGCTCGCGCTCGCGTTCGGCAACCGCGCCCAAGTCATCGGCGTTCGTTCGTCCGTCCGTTTCGACGCTGCGCGGACAGATTGGCGCGCAGTATTTCATCGGCCGGATCTCCTGTGGATCGTGCCGCTTGATGCGCTGACCTACGCGGTGCCCTTTCTCCTCATGTTTCTGGCTTTGTTTCTCGCGGGACTCTTTCGAATCGGACCGGTAGTGACCGCAGTTCCCGACGGTCGTGTGTTGTTGGCGCTGGCCGCGCTGCTGGCGATCGTCAGCGCGCTCGCGCTCGCAGCCGTGCTGCTGATTTCATTCGCCGTCTGCGCCGCGACGGTCGAAGCCGTTGTGGAAGACGTCTCGGTCGGTCGGGCGTTGGGTCGTTGGCTGCGCGAAGTGTTCCGGCGGCGATCGCTGGGCGCGGCGCTGCTTGCCGCAGCGGTCTTTGCCGTGCTGGTGATCGGCATGCCGACGCTCCTCTCGATCGTCCCCTTCGGTCCCAATTGGCTCCGCAACATCGTCAACGGCATTCCGGAAGGTCTGGCGGATGCAGTCGCGCTGTTCTTCGCGTGGGGCTGGCGTGACGCCGTCCTCGATCGTCATCGCGGCCGTGACATTGCCGCGCTCTTAGACGAGCGCGATCAGCCGAGTGTGAGCGATTCTCCGAGGGCGACCATTCCCGGGGTGACGACCTCGCAGTAGATGCCCATGACGTTGGCGCGATTGCGGGCGACCTCACCCAGGACGCGCGGGTCGCTCTCGCCCGTCGCGACGTCGTAGGTCGTCGTGAGGCAGCGTTTGATCGTGTCGACGACGCGCAGGACGACGTCGCCCGAGCGAAGCGTCGCGCCGACGAGATCGGCCTCGCGCTTGGTGAAGCCGGGTGCGGCACGAACGTAGAGGTTCGGCCGCCAGCGGAGCGGATCGAGCTCTTCGCCGACCAGTGCTTCGACGTCGTGCACCCACAGGTCGAGGAGAATCGAGACGGGCCGCGCGTCGAACCAGCGCGGCTCGTCGCGAGAGAGCGTGACCAGGACGTTCGCGTCCGCGGCATACGAGGCGGCCGTCTCGGGGTCGCGAGTGAGGTGCAGCAGCGGCGATTCTTTGCCGCGAAAGGGCTTTCCGGCGCGCGCGTGGGTCGGCGTCTCGACGATCAGCGCCGCGGTGCGATCGCCGGCGAGCCCGTCGGGGAGAATCTCCACCCGCGTGAGGGGTTCCGCCTTGAGCGCCTTGATCGGATAGCGCCACAGCGCCGCGATCGTCCCGAAGTCCATAGGTCCCGGGATTCGTGAGAAGCCCGCGCGAACGCTCCCGCCGCGTGCAGAACACGGAGCTGCGCCCGCTGGGCGCGGGCGAGATCCTCGATCGTGCGGTGACGTTGTTCGTTCGCCGTTTCGTTCCGATCGTCGTGGTCCTCGCGATGGCGATCGTGCCGCTGCTGCTCTGCGAGGCGCTCATCGCGCCCGGTTCCGCGCGAATGTTCACGGATCTCGGCCGCGTGGTGGCGTCGACGGCCGGCGGAAGGGATTCCGCCGCCGCGACAGCCGCGCTGGCGCGCGACCAGGCGGGCGTGGGCCAATACGTCATCGTCATGCTGCTCTCGGTCGTCGTGCGGCTCCTGATGTGGAGCGCGATCCTCGCCGTCGCGTCGGCGGCCTACGCCGGCGCAACGACGCCGTTCGGTACGGCGTACCGGCTGGCGCTCCGCTGCTGGCCGAGTCAGGCGCTGGTCGCGCTTACGTTCGCGATCATCGCATCGGTGCTGTTCGTCCCGGTGATCGTCGCTTATGCGATCTCGGCCGCCGGCGTCCTCGGGCTCATGGCGCTCCACGCCGAGGTGATCGCGGTGATCTTCGGCGTCGTGGCGGCGATCGTCGTCCTGGGCGGCCTCTTAGTGATCGGCGCGTGGGTCTACATGACGTATCAGCTCGCCAGCGCCGCGGTGGTGATCGAGTCGATGAACCCGATCGCCGCGGTCACCGCCGCGCTGCGGCGCAGCTTCGCGCGGCAGACGTGGTGGCGCACCGTCGCTGCGGGATTGATCGTGCTGACCGTCACCCAAGGCGCTGCGCTCGTGTTCGCTGCGCTCGGCCTTCTCGTCGCGACGCTCGCTCACTTCACGCAGCTGTCTTTCGTCGTCCTCGGCTTGGGCACCATCATCGTCGAGGGCGTGCTGGCCGTGTTCGTGGTCGTCTTCTCGACCGACGTGCGCGTGCGGCGCGAAGGTCTCGACTTGCTCGCACAGACCGAGCCGGTCCCCGCATGATCGTCGCGCGGCCGCTGACGATCGCCGAGATCTTCGACCGCACGGTGACGCTCGCCGTGCAGCGATGGCGCCCGGTGGTCATTCTCTCGCTCCTCGGTTCGATACCGAGCGTCCTTGCGCGCGCTGCGGCGCACGGCCAACTGCTCGGCGCGGCGGTGCTCGTCGCGGTGCTCACTTCCGCAATCGCGGTCGACGCCGGGCTGAAGCAGCTCGCGACCGTGCTGGGCGGCCTTTGGTGGCTGACGCTTCCGGGTACGTTGCTCGCGTCGCTGATCGGAACGGGTTTCGGTATGGGGCTTTCGACCATCGCCGCGATCGACTACCGCTTGCGCGCCGAAGGAACGGATCTTCACGCCGCGCTCGAGATGCCCGCACCGGCGTGAACGCGACCTGGCCGCACGGCGATCCGCGGGCGGTCGCAAAAATGGTCCTCGCCGATCGCCGCTACCACGCCGCTTCGCAGCCGGCGCCGAAGACGCTGTGGGATCTGTTCTGGGACGCCGTGCGCAAGTGGTGGAACGATCTTTTCACGCCGCTCGGCCACGTGCTCGGCAACGACCTCGTTACCCAGTTCGTGGGCGTGGCCGTGCTTATGGCTGCGCTGGCGTTCCTCGCGTTCGTGGCGTACCGGTTCGCGCGGCCGTATCTGCGGAAGCGGCGCGCACGCGCGCGCGCGGCGGCGAGCGCGCTCGCGCACGACGGCGATGCGGCCGCGCTGCGCGCGAACGCGTTCGCCGCGGCGAACGAAGGACGGTATCACGATGCGGCGGCGCTGCTGTGGGCCTCCGCGCTGCGCGCGCTCGACGAAGCCGGGCGGGTCCGCTACGACGCCGCGCGCACGCCGGGCGAGTGGCGCCGTGCAGTGCGCGACCCGGCGTTCGACGCCTTCGCGCGCGACGCGGTGGTCGCGCTGTTCGGCGATCGTTCCGCCGATGAAGCCCTCGTCACGCGCATGCGCTGCGCGTACGATACGATCGTGACGACCACATGAAACGCGACGTCTTCGTCGCGCTCGCGGCGGTCGCCGCGATCGCGTGCGTCTCGCTGCTGACGGCTCGCGAGCCGGAACGGCCGAAGTGGGCAACGCACGCGAGCGACGACTTTTCGTTCGGCGGATATCGCGCGTGGTATGACCTGATGGCGCGCGAAGGCGTTCGCGTCACGCGCTTTCACAACCATCACGACGCGCTGCCGGCGAGCGTCGACACGCTAATCCTCTCGTTTCCGCAGGACGGACTCAGCAGTTTCTGGGATCGCGCGGAACGCGACGCGCTCCAAGGCTGGGTGCGCGCCGGCGGCCGCTTGATCGACATCGACATCACGCCGTCGGCCGGCCGCGACGAGGACACCAAAGGCGAATCGGTCCTCGGCGAGGACAGGCCCGCCGACCGCGGCCCGCTCGCCGGCCCATGGGCCGGCACGGTTTCGTCGCTTGCGGATCGCGGCAACCTGCGGCTCATGCCGCAGCCGCACCATCGCGTGGACGTGCTGCTGCGCGACCGGTCGGGGCCGCTCGTCGCACGGTACCGGCTGGGGCGCGGCGAGGTGATAGCGATCGCGTCGGCGGCCCTCTTCGAGAACCGAATGCTCGCTCGCGGCGACGCCGCGCGCCTCGCGTATCTTGCGGGGCGGCCGGGACGGCCCGGCGGGACGGTCGCGTTCGACGAGACGATCCGCGGCGACCTCACCGAAAAGGCGTGGTACCTCGCGCTCAACGTTCCGGAACTCGTCGCGCTCGCGTTCTTGCTGTTGGCCGGACTGCTGTGGCTCGCATACGGCCTCTTCCCGCTCGGTCCGCCGATGCGGCTGCGCGCCCCGCGCGAACCGACCTCGCGCGAATTCTTCGACGCGGTCGCCGCGCTCTACGGCCGCGTCCGCGCGCGCGAGCACGCGCGCGACGCGCTGACCGCCGAGGCGCATCGCAACGTCGAGCGTTTGCCGCGCACCGCGACGAACCTCGCGCTGGCGGTGCGCATCGCCGGCGCCGCCGCAGATCCCGTACCCGATGACGCGACGCTCGTCGCCGTCGCCGCTCTCGCCCGAACCGCTCGTGAGGAGACCATCCGTGCAGGACGCAACGCCGCAATCACTTCCCGTCGAACGCCTTCGGGCCGGGCTGGCGCAGGTCGTCGTCGGAGCTGACCGCGTCGCGTTCGCACTGCTGGTCGCGCTGCTCGCGGGCGGTCACGCGCTGATCGAGGGCGTGCCGGGAACCGCGAAGACGCTGACCGTGCGCGTCCTCGCGCGGCTGCTGGGCGTCGACTACGGCCGCATTCAGTTCACGCCCGATCTGATGCCCTCGGACGTCGTCGGAACGACGGTGTTCGACCAGCGCAGCACGACGTTCTCGCTGCGCAAGGGTCCGATCTTCACCAACGTGCTGCTCGCCGACGAGATCAATCGCACGCCGCCGAAGACGCAGGCCGCCCTGCTGGAAGCGATGGAGGAACGGCACGTCACGATCGACGGGACGACGCACGAGCTCGGAGCGCCGTTTCTGGTCTGCGCGACGCAGAACCCGATCGAGTTCGAAGGAACCTATCCGCTCCCTGAAGCGCAGCTCGACCGCTTTCTCGTGCGCGTGCGCACCGGATACCCGAGCGCCGCCGACGAGCGCGCGTTGATCGCGCGCGCGGTGGCCGGTTTCGACGCGCGCGATCTCGACGGGGCGGGCGTCGAGACGGTGGTGACGCGCGAGGAGCTGCTCGCCGCACAGCGCGCGGTGCGCGGCATCCACCTCGCCGAATCGCTCCAGGGCTACGTCTACGACATCGTCGCCGGTACCCGCGCTTCGTCGGACGTCGCACTCGGCGCGAGCCCGCGGGCGGCGCTGGCGCTCGTCGTCGCGTCGCAGGCTGCGGCGTATCTCGACGGCCGCGCGTTCGCGACGCCGGACGACGTGAAGGACGTCGCGCCGGTCGTGCTGGCCCACCGCATCATCGTGCGGCCTGAGGCCGAACTCGACGGCACGACCGCCGACGACGTCGTCGCGCGCGTGCTGGCGAGCGTGCCCGCGCCGGAGAAGTAACGTTTCGTACTGGATCGCGCCGCGTGGCGTCGCGGCGGTCGCGGCGATCGGGGTGCTGGCGTACGCGCTGGCATGGGTGGAACCGTGGCCGGCGGCGGTTGCGGCCGGCGTGGCGGCGCTGGCCGTCGTGGTCGGGCTCGATCTCGCCTTGCTCCGCCATCCGCTGGAGATCGTGCGGGGAGAACCGCCGCGGCTCGCGCTTGCGCGGCGCGATGCGTTCTCGTACGAGATTCGCAACCGCGGGAGCGTCGCGCGCACGGTCGCGCTGGTCGAAGCGCCGGTCGCCCGGCTCGCGCTCGAGACGGCCGAGGTACGGACCGTCGTCCCCCCGCGCTCGCGCGTGAGCGTGCAGATCGGCGTCGTTCCGCGCGAGCGCGGTCGCACCGCGCTGCGCTCGTACCACGCGCGCATCCGCTCGCCGCTGGGAATCGTGGAGCGCCGCTGCGCGTACGCCGTGCCGGTCGACCTGCGGGTGACGCCCGACCTCTCCGCGCTCGACCGCAGCGGCGATCTGGTCGCGCGCACCAAGCTGCTCGAGTCCGGGCTGCGGCGGCTGCGCCGGCGCGGTGCGGGCGGCGAGTTTTCGAGTTTGCGCGAGTACGGTCCCGACGACAGCTTCCGCGCGATCGACTGGAAGGCGTCGGCGCGGCGCGGCAAAGCGATGGTCGCCACGTACGAAGTCGAGCGCGCGCAGCAGATCGTCGTCGCGATCGACGCCGGACGCTTGATGACCCCGCGCCTGGGCGACCGCCGCAAGCTCGACTACGCCGTTTCGGCCGGCTTGGCGATCGCCGCGATGGCGCGGCTCGCCGCCGACCGCGTCGGAGTCTATGCGTTCGCGGCACAGGCGCTGGCCAAAGTGCTGCCCGGAACGGGGACGCAGCACACCGCGCGGCTGACCGACGCGCTCTCCGATCTCGAGCCGCACTTCACAGAGTCGGACTACGAGCGCGCGTTCATCGACCTGGGCCGCTCGCTGCGGCGGCGCAGCCTGATCGTGCTGTTCACCGATCTCTTCGATCCGGTAGCGTCCAGCACGGTGCTCGCCGCCGCGCAGCTGCTCGTGCCGCGCCACCTGGTGCTGGTGGTGCTGATGAACGATGCGGCGATCGCGTCGGCGCTGCGCCGCACGCCGCGGGATGCGCCGGACGCCTATCGCGCCGCCGTCGCGGCGCGGCTCTCCGAAGAGCGGGCGCGCGCCGTGGCGACGCTACGCGATCGCGGGGTCCTGGTCGTCGACGTCCCCGCCGCGGAGCTTACCGTCGCGCTGCTCGACGCCTACGTTGACGTCAAGACGCGCGGCCTGTTGTGATCCCGCGCCGAGGAGGTACGCGAGCAGAGCGATCGCCGTCGCCGCTCCGATCGCGCCGCGGAGCGGAATGGAGAGGCGCTGCGGCGAGATGAAGCCTTCGATCGTGCCGGCGACGCACAGCAGCAGCGCGACGCCGATAACGAGCGTCGCGGCGCGGCGCGCCGCGAGCACCAAGGCGTCGGAGCGCCGCGCGCGTCCCGGCCGCAGGTAGCCGGCCGCGAGCAGCAGCCCGGCGCCGCCGGAGATCTGAATGGCGAAGAGTTCGATCACGCCGTGCGGCGCGATCGTCGCCCAGAAGTCGGGGCCGAAACCGACCTTGCCGTAGAGCGCGCCGAGCGCGCCGACCATCAGCCCGTTGGTGAGGATGATCCACCCGGTCAAGAGACCCCCCGTCATCCCGCCGGCAAACGCGATCACGGCGACGCGGATGTTGTTGGTGATGATCTCCGAGGCAACGACCGGCGAATAGGCCCGGTCGAACCCGAAGTTGCTGTCGTGCAGCGCCTTCGTCACCGGCGGCAGCGGCATCCCCGGGAGCAGCGCGTGCGCGTTCGCCGGATCGGTCCACACCGACGCGAAGGCGACCAGCGCCGAGAAGACGGTGATCAGCGTGCAGAACCCGATCGGCATCCACGAGCGGCGCACCTCGCGCGGAAAGTCGCGCACGACGAACGCCCGCGCCCGGCTCCAGCCGCTCCGCGCCGTCGCGACGTACACCACCGCATGCGCCCGCGCCGTCAGCCGGTTGAGGTGATCCAGAATGACGGGATCCTCACCTCGCGCCCGCGCAATCGCCAGATCGCTCGTCGCCGCCCGATACGTCAGCGCCAGCTCGTCGACCTCATCCGCCGACAACGCCCGAACCCCCCGAGCCGCCGCCCGATCGACGAGCGCCCCCAAGCGATCCCAACGCTCGCGCCTTGCCGAAATAAATCGCCGTTCGCGCATAGTGGTGTCTTGCGACCGGAAGGGCGGTGTCCCTGGGCGAATGGTTCGGGCTTGGAACGCACGCTAGAGATTCGGACGGGCGAGGCCGTCGAGATTCGCTATGAACTCGCGGGTCTAGGGAGCCGGTTCTTGGCGGTTGTTGTTGATGGGATTGCTCAGGCGGTTCTTGCGATTTTGGTGCTGATCGCGTTTGCGTACTCGGGTACGGCGCTCGAGCGCGCGCTGCCGCATGCGGCGAACGTGTCGGCGTGGCTGTTTGCGGCGCTGGTGCTGGTCATGTTCGTGATCGTGATCGGATGGTTCATCGTCTTCGAGATCTGGTGGTCGGGACGGACGCCGGGCAAACGCGCGCTCGGGTTGCGAGTCGTTCGCGACGGCGGTTTCCCGCTCGACGCCGGCGCCGCCGTCGTCCGCAACCTCGTGCGGCTGATCGAGCTCGGCCTCGGGTTCTACACGATCTCCGCAGTCAGCGCGCTGATCTCGAAAGAGAACAAGCGGCTGGGCGACTTCGCCGCCGGCACGATCGTCGTGCGCGACCGCGCCGCGGCGGTCCCGGATCTCGACGCGTATCTCGCGCGGCCGACGCGCAGCGACACCGGACTCTCCGATGCGGACCGTCTGCTCGTCGAACGCTTTCTCGCCCGGCGCACGACACTCGACCCCTCCGCGCGCGTTCAACTCGCCGGCCGCATCGCCGACCGCATTCGCCCGACGCTGGTCGCCCGGTACAACAACCTCGACGACGAGGGACTGCTGGAGTATTTGGCTGGAGAGTGATGTCACCCCGAGCTTGTCGAAGGGCCCTCGTCGCGCACCGCGCCTCACGATCCACGTTATCGTGGGGCACGATTGGTGACGGGGGCCCTTCGACAAGCTCAGGGTGACAACGAGAAGCTCAGGGTGACAACGAGAATCTCAGGGTGAGGTGGCGCGGGTGCGTTCGTCGATGAAGCGCGCGAGTTCCGCCGCGGCTTCTTCGATCGACGCCTGATCGGTGCGAAGCTCCAGGTCGGGCGCCGCTGGCGGCTCGTACGGTGAGTCGATACCGGTGAACGATTGCAGTTCGCCGTTGCGCGCCCGACGGTAGAGGCCTTTGGGATCGCGGTCCTCGCACGTTGCGAGCGGCGCGTTGACGTAGACTTCGAAGAACGGATGCCGCGCGAGCGCCCGCGCGGCGTTGCGATCGGCGGCAAAGGGAGAGATCAGCGACACGATCGCGATCTGTCCCGATTCGGCGAGAATGCCCGCGACCGCCGCCGCGCGGCGGACGCTCTCGGCGCGGTCGTCGGCCGAGAAACCGAGATCGGTGTTGAGGGTTCCGCGCAGCAGGTCGCCGTCGACGACGGTCGCCGGGATGCCACGGTCGAACAGGCGCCGCTCCGCCGCGCGCGCGAGCGTCGACTTCCCGGCGCCGGAGAGCCCGGTCAGCCACACGATCGACGCGCGATGGCCCGAACGCCGCTCGCGTTCGCCGAGCGTGACCGATCCGTCGTCGTCGGCGTGTGCGGCGACGGCTTCGGTGGTGAACCCGATCGCGACGACTCGGCCGCCGCGCAGCAGCACGCTGCGCGCGCCGTGCGCGTCGACGGCGCGCGGGTCGAAGACGATCGGCGCCGTCGCCCGGACGTGGAGCCGCACGATGTTGTGCTGCGCGTCGCCGGCGCCGCCGAGCTCGCGCGCCGCTTCGATGTCGTAGGCCGACGGCGTACCGTCGACGACGACCGGCACGTCCTGCGTGCCGCGCTTGAGGCGCAGGCGTTCGCCTTGCAGCGGCCCGCGCGGGTCGAGCCAGAACGTCTCGAGCGCGACGCGGCGCGCGACGGCCGGGCGCCGCTCGGGCGGCGCGAGCGTGTCGCCGCGCCCAACGAAGCGGTCGCCGTCGAGGACGATCCCGAGGCTCTCGCCGGCTTCGGCGCGCTCGACGTCGCCTTCGGGCCAACGCACGAGCCGCTCGGCCGTGACGTGAACGCCGGCGGGCAGCAAAACGAGCGGGTCGCCCGCGGCGATCGAACCGCTGGTGAGCGTGCCGGCGACGATGCGCTCGCCGTTGCGCCGATAGACGTCCTGCACGGCCAGGCGCAGCGTGCGCTCGACCGGTGCGGCGACGCGCCGGATCGACTCGATCGCATCGACGATCGTCGGCCCGTCGTACCACGGCGTCGACGTGCCGCGCGCGGCGACGTTGTCGCCTAGCGTCGCGCTGATCGGCACGATCGCGACCGGCGGCGTGCGGTGCAGCGCCGCGCGAACGGCGCCCTCGAGTTCGTCCATCCGCGCGCGGGCGTCGTCGAGCAGGTCGATCTTGTTGACCGCGACGATCACGTGCCGGATCCCGAGAAAGGCCAGCAGGTAGGCGTGACGCAGCGTCTGCTCGCCGATCCCCGCCGCAGCGTCGACGACCAGAATCGCCGCGTCGGCTTCCGACGCGCCGCTGAGCATGTTGGCGAGGAATTGCCGGTGCCCGGGCGCGTCGATGATCGTGTAGCGGCGATCGCGATGGGTGAACCAGATCCGCGTCGTGTCGATGGTGACGGCTTGATCGCGCTCTTCCTGGAGCGAGTCGAGCACGTACGACCACTCCGGCGCGACGCCGCGCCGCGTGCTCGAGGCGATGACGTCGTCGATCTTCGACTGGTGCAGCAGGCCCAGGTCGTACATCAGGCGGCCGATGAGAGTCGACTTCCCGTGGTCGACGTGGCCCGCGACGACGATGCGCGCGACGTCGCCATCGGTCGAACGCGCGGCCGGCCGCTTCGTTTCGAGCTGCACTACATGTACCCCGCGGAGCGGAGGCGCTCGAAGGAGTCCTCGCTCTCGTTGTCCATCACGCGCCCGGCGCGTTCGGGTTCACGCGTCGCGGCGAGCTCGGCGATGATCTCGTCGAGCGTCGCCGCGGTGCTGGCGATCGGCACGGTGATGTTCTTCTCTCCCAGCGAACGATAGCGCATCCCGTTGCGCGCCAAGTACAGATCGACGTACGGAATCTCTTCGCGCTGCGTGTAGCGCCACACGTCGACTTCGGTCCAATGCAGCAGCGGGTGAACGCGGACGTGCGCGCCGTGCGGAACGTCCGTCGTGTAGTAGCCCCACAGCTCCGGCGGCTGCGCGCGCACGTCCCACGTTCCGCCGACCGAACGCGGGCTGAAGATGCGTTCCTTCGCGCGGGTCGCCTGTTCGTCGCGCCGGATGCCGACAATGATCCCTTGCGGGTTCTCGTCGCGCAGGTAGTTCTTGAGACCTTCGGTCTTGCGTGCCGCCGCGCGGGTCGCGGGCGGGAGCGTCGGATCCATCTCGTCTTCGGGCGGGCACAGCTCGATCCGCAGGTCGAGTTTCCACTCGCGCGCGAGCCGGTCGCGGAACGCGTACACTTCGTCGAGCTCGAGTTCCGTGTCGAGCTGCACGAGCGGGAACGGCACCTCGCCGTAAAACGCCTTGCGGATCAGCCACAACAGGGCGGTGGAGTCCTTGCCCATCGACCACAGCATGGCGAGCGGACGCAGCGATGCGTACGCCTCGCGCACGATGGTGATCGCGGCGTGTTCGAGTTGGTCGAGATCGCTGGTGTCGTGCGTGGTGATCACGCGGGGCGGCCTTTCGGGAGTGCGTCGCGCCGCGCGACGGCGCGCGCGGCGAGGGCGAGGACGATGGCGACGAGCGCGAGGCCGGCGGCGAGCCCGAAGGCTGCCGGTCCGTTCGCTTCGTTGTAGTAGTCGGCGATGTGCAGCGGGACGGTCTCGGTGACGCCGCGGACGCTCCCCGAGACGACGGAGACGGCCCCGAACTCGCCGATCGCGCGCGCGTTGCAGAGCAGGAGGCCGTTGAGGAACGAGGCGCGCGACGCCGGGAAGGTGACGCGCCAGAACGTCCCCCACGCCGAGGCACCGAGGCCGATCGCGGCTTCTTCGTACTCGCGTCCCTGCAGGGCCATCTGAGCGATCACCGCGCGCGCGACGTACGGGAACGTCACCAGCATCGTGGCGAGCGCGATCCCGGCCGGCGCGAACGCGATCCGAATGCCGTGCTCGGCGAGCCACGCTCCGGCCGGGGTTCGCGTGCCGAGCGTGGAGAGCACCGCGAGCCCGGCGATCACCGGCGAGACCGTCAGCGGCGCGTCGATCACCGTCACGAGCAGCGCCTTGCCGGGAAAGCGATACTTCGCGATCGTCCATCCGGCGAGCAAACCGAACGCGGCGTTGACCGAAACCGCGACGAGGGTCACCGCCACGCTCAAACCGATCGCGCTGACGACGGACGGTTGGCGGTAGACGTCGCCCAGCGCGCGCGTTCCGGCGGCCAGCGCCTCGATCGCGACCGAGAGAAGCGGGAGGACGATGAAGACGGCGAGGATCGCCGCGATGATCGCGATCGCAACGATCCCGGCGCGGGTCGGAGGGTGCGCCTTCATGCCGCAGACCGCGCGACGACCATGCGCCGCTGCAGCGCGTTGATCGCGAGCACGAGGCCGAGCGAGACGACCAACATGACGGTCGCGATCGCCGCGGCACCGGCCTGATCGTATTCTTCGAGGTGCGTGATCACCAGCAGCGGCACGATCTCGGTGCGGCCCGGAAAGTTCCCCGCGATGAAGACGACCGATCCGTACTCGCCGAGCGTGCGCGCCAGCGCGAGCGCGAAGCCCGTCGCGACGGCCGGCAGCGCGAGCGGGATCGTCACGCGCCGCGCGACCGTAAACCACGACGCGCCGAGTCCGCGGGCCGCTTCGGTCAGCTCTTCGGGGAGGTCGGCCAGCGCCGGCTGCACTGTGCGCACCACGAACGGCAGCCCGACGAACGCCAGCGCGAGCCCGACGCCGAGCGGCGTGTACGCGACGTGGATGCCGTGCGCCGCGAGAAACCCGCCGATCCACCCGTGCGGGCCGTAGAGGGCGGCCAGCGTGATCCCGGTGACGGCGGTCGGCAGGGCGAACGGCATGTCGACGATCGCGTCGATCCAGCCGCGGCCGGGGAACGTCGCGCCGGTCAACACCCACGCGATCGCGAAGCCGAGGACTGCGTCGATCAGCGACGCGGCGAGCGCCGCGCCGAAGGTGAGCCGGAACGCGGCGAGCGTGCGCGGCGCCGTGATGATCGCGAACAGCCGCTCGGGTGCGATGCCGTGCGCGGCCCACACCACCGCGGCGAGCGGGAGCACGACGACCAGAGCGATGACGGTGACCGTCGCTGCGACCGCGAGCGGGCGGCCGGGGATCGCGTCGCGCGTCATTTGACCGAAATCTGGTCGTAGATCCCGCCCTCGGCGAAGAAGCGCGCGTTTGCCGCTTGCCATCCGCCGAAGGTCGCGATCGTCACGAGATCGGTGCGTTCGAAGTGCGTTCCGCAGCGGCCCAACACCGACGTGAGCCGCGGACGGTAGCCGAAGCTGCATTCCATCTTCTGCGCTTCGGGAGAGTAGAGATACTGCAGGTACTCGTGCGCGAGCGCCGTCGTACCGTGTTTGCGCGCGTTCACGTCGACGACCGCCACCGAGGGTTCGGCGAGAATGCTGACCGACGGGACGACGATTTCGTAACCGTCTTTCGGCGAGGTGCGCTGCAGGAAGAAGCCTTCGTTCTCCCAGGCGATCAGGACGTCGCCGATCTGCCGCTCCGCAAACGAGATCGTCGCGCCGCGCGCGCCGGTGTCGAGAACGGCGACGTTCTTGTAGAGCGCGCCGACGAACGCGCGCGCCTTGGCCTCGTCGTTGTGGTTGCGCTTGAGCGCCCAGCCCCACGCCGCGAGGAAGTTCCACCGCGCGCCGCCGCCGGTCTTCGGGTTCGGCGTCACCAGCGACACGCCGGGCTTCACCAGGTCGCCCCAGTCGCGGATGTGCTTGGGATTCCCCTTGCGCACCACGAAGACGATCGTCGACGTGTAGGGCGTGCTGTTGTCGGGGAATTGCTTCTGCCAGTCCAGCGGGAGCAGCTTCGCCTTCTGCGCGATCGCGTCGATGTCGTAGGCGAGCGCGAGCGTCACGACGTCGGCGTCGAGCCCGTCGATGACGGCGCGCGCCTGCGCGCCGGAACCGCCGTGCGACTGATCGATCGTGACGGTCTGGCCGGTCTTGCGCTGCCAATAGCTCGCAAACGCCTTGTTGTACGCCGCGTAGAGCTCGCGGGTTGGATCGTAGGAGACGTTGAGGAGCTTCGCCGGCGTGCCGGCGGCAGTTGCGGTCAGCGGCGCCGCGACGAGCAGCGCGCCGAGCGCTGCGAGAACCAAGCGCTTCACGCGACGCCTCCGGAGAGAAACGAGCGCGCGTGGCTCGGCGAGACGTACAGCACGTCGCCTGGTGCGCGAGCGGCGGTCGGCCCGACGACCGTCGCGATCTCGATGACGACCTCGAGCCCGCCGTCGAGCACGCATTCGTAGCGCGTGCGCGCGCCGAGCGGGACGATGCGGTCGACCGTCGCGCGGTACGCGCCTTCGAACGGCAGGACGCTGATGCGGAACTCGTGCGGCCGCACGAACGCGGTCGCCGTTCCGTTCGCGATGGCGTTGGCCGGGCCGAGGAAACCGAGCACGAACGGGTTGACCGGCGCGTCGTAGACCTCGGCCGGCGTACCGGCCTGTTCGACCGCCCCGTCGCGCATGACGACGACCGCGTCGGCGACCTCCATCGCCTCGTCCGCGTCGTGCGTTACGAGCAACGTCGTCACGTGCGTGCGTTCGTGCAGATTGCGCAGCCACGCGCGCAGTTCGCGCCGCACGGGAACGTCGAGCGCCGCAAACGGCTCGTCGAGCAAAAGAATCGGCGGCGCGGAGGCGAGCGCTCGGGCGAGCGCGACGCGCTGCCGCTGTCCGCCGGAGAGTTCGTGCGGGCGGCGGTCGCTGTAGCCGTCGAGCTGCACGATGGACAGCAGCTCGGCGACGCGGACGGCCCGCTCCGCACGCGAAACGCCGCGCACGCTCAAACCGAAGCCGACGTTCTGCGCCACGGTCAGGTGCGGAAACAGCGCGCCGTGCTGAAAGACAAACCCGACGTTGCGCGCGCGCAGCGGACGATCGGTTACGTCGACGCCGTCGATGACGATGCGTCCCCGGTCGGGAAGTTCGTAGCCGCCGATCAGCCGGAGCAGCGTCGTCTTGCCGCAGCCGGAGGGGCCGAGAATCGCGGTGAGCGCGCCGGAGGCGAAGGCGACGGAGACGCGGTCGACCGCCACGCTCTCGCCGAACCGCTTGGTGACGGTGTCGAGAGCGATCACGCGGGCTTCCCGGCGGGCGCGTGCAGCCCGCACTCCGTCTTCGCGAAGCCGGCCCAGCGGCCGTCGCGGCTCCCCTGGCCGGGCGCGACGGGGCGAGTGCACGGGAAGCAGCCGATGCTCGGATACCCCTCCGAGTGAAGCGCGTTCACCGGTACCCCGTTCGCGTTGACGTAGGCCCAAACATCGTCGTCGGTCCAATCGTAGAGAGGGC
>JAQBPL010000355.1 GCA_028287545.1 Vulcanimicrobiota bacterium
GGCTTGGTTTCCGTCTCCTCGGAGAGACGCGAGCCAATGCCGCCCGCTAGGATAGCAACTTTCATGGCGTCATCGTAGTGGCCGCGACTCGCCCCGGACGTGAGCCCGGGCGTCCACTTGGGAGGACCAATATCCCAGGACGGCGGTCCCGCTCACCCACCCGCGCACGAGTCCCAGCGCGAAGGCGGCGTGCACGAGCGGGAAGTAGAGCGCCGCGGCGGCGGTCACCGCCGGCGATTCGCCGCGCTCGCGCCGCGCGACGACGAGCGCCGCGAACAGCGCCGACAGCGGCAGCAGCGCGATCCGCGCCGGTGAGACGGCGATCGCGAACGCGAGCGCCAAGGCGAGCGGCGGGGCCAGGTGACGCGGCCGCAGCGTCGCGGGGTGGCGGCAGGTCGTGCGCGCGCGCCAGAAGCCGTAGCGATGCCATTGCGCGAGCGTCTGGCGCAAACCGCGGGTGATGTGGTACGAGCAGCGCACCGGGACGAACCAGATCTCGCCGCCGGCCGCATCGATCCGGGCCGCGAGTTCCGAATCCTCGTTGGCGATCCAGCGCTCATCGAAGCCGCCGAGCGATTGCAGCACCCCCGGACGGAACGCGCCCAGATAGACGTTGGACTCGACGCGGCGCAGCGTCGTCGCGCGGCGCCACGCCGACGCGCCCAGGCCCATCGGATTGGTCATCAGAGCGCGCACCACGCGTCCCGGCAGGTCCGCCGCCAGCGGCTCGATCAGCGATCCGCCGACCCACCACACCTCGGGCGGCGTTCGGGCCAGGGTGTCGAGCAGCAGCGCAAGGTACCCCTGGTCATAGAGCGTGTGCGCGTCGAGTCGGATCACGATCTCGCCGGCGCGCACGCGCGCGATCCCGGCGTTGAGCGCGATCGAGATCCCCGGCCGCTCCACGGAGACGACTTCGCCTTCGTTTCCCGTCGTTTGGAGCCACTCGCGCGCGATCCGCGCGCTCGCGTCGGTCGAGGCGCTGTCGACGAAGACGTAGCGCAGCCGTGCGCGCGTACCGCGCTGCCGCGCCAGCGACTCGAGGACTTCGGGCAACGAGCGCGCTTCGTTACGAAAAGGCATGATCAAACACGCGCGACCGGCACCGTTCATGCTCGCATCCTAGTCGCAACGCGCCGCGCCGTATGGGTACGACACGCCGTCGCCCGCATGACCAACGTCCCCTTGCGGGGTTCGCGCGGGACTACCGCGCCAATCGGCACGAGCCTATTCTCAGAACCCTCTACCCGATGCCGCTTCGCGCGGCGCGAGGCATGCATTAAGGAATCCGAGGTCTTCTTATGGCCGTCGAAGCGCCCTACGCCGAAACGCTACCGCGCGCGCGTCCCAAGGACGCGCCGGTGCGGTTCGGACGCGGCTGGGCGATCACGCTGTTCGTCGCCGACCTCCTTACCCTGATCGCGGCCACGGTGGCCGCAACTCACGTCGCTCAGAACCAGCTGCACGCCGGCCTGGCCGTGGAACGCGTCGCGCTCGCGCAAGCCGTCTGCACGACGGCTTGGCTGCTCGTGTTCTACCGCGTCGGGCTCTACCAGCGTTCGTTCGCGCTGTCGGTGCGCGACGAGATCTACTGTACCGTCACGGCGCTGACCGTCGGCGCGCTGCCGCTGCTGATCCTCTTCACCATCTGGCCGGCGATCTCGACGTCGCGCGCCGTGCTGCTGCTCTCGCTCGTGTTTGCGATGGTCGCGATGGGCGTGGAGCGCTCCCTCGCGCGCCTGGTCTACAGCGCCGCGATGCAGGGGCGCTCCAAACGCATCGCGATCGTGGGCACAAAGGCGCGCATCGAGCGCGCGCTCGAACAGATGCTCGTCTCACCGCGCGCTACCGTACACGCGATCGAGATCGAAGATGTCGAGAGCACGCTGGCGGAGATCGACTCGCTCGCCGGCCGTGCGATCGATAGCGTCCCCTGGCTGCGTCAGGTGCGCGACGCGGGCTGCGACCTGCTGGTGGTCACCGAAGCCCTTCCGCCGCGCGTCTTGCCGCCGCTGCTCCAGACGGCGAGCCTGGAGCGCTTCAAGGTCGCGTTCGCGCCCCCGCGCATTTGTTCGCAGGCGTACGATTTGCGGCTGGAGACCGACGGTCACCAAGCGCTGATCGTTATGCAGCAGCTGCACACGTTCACGCACGGTTCCCGCATCCTCAAACGAACGTTCGACATCGTGGTGGCGGGGACGATCCTCGTGCTCGCGGCACCGATCATGATCGTCGCCGCCATCGCGATCGCGCTGGAGGACGGCGGCCCGGTGCTCTACCGGCAAGAGCGCGTCGGGCTGTTCGGGCGGCGTTTCGAAATCCTCAAGCTGCGCTCGATGCGCGTCGACGCCGAGCGCACGTCCGGGCCGATGTGGTCGCCGCCGAACGATGACCGCACGACACGCGTCGGGCGCTTCGTGCGGCGCACCAGCATCGACGAGCTTCCTCAATTGTTCAACGTACTGCGCGGCGAGATGTCGGTGGTCGGTCCGCGCCCCGAGCGGCCGGTGTTCGTGGAACGCTTCCGGCGCGAGCTCCCGCGCTACGACGAACGGCACCTGGTGCGGCCCGGGATCACCGGCTGGTCCCACGTCAACATGCCGCGCAAACTGGACCCCTCCGCAGCCGCCGAACGCCTCAGCCACGACCTCTGGTACATCGAACACTGGGGGCTGTTCATGGACGTGTCGATCGTCTTCAAGACCGCCGCCGAGTTCTTGTTCCAGAGACAGTAGCGACGTGCTCGGCAAGACGCTCTACACCCTCGCGGCGCAGGCATTGGGTACGCTCGGCGCGCTCGCCATCGGCATCGTGCTGGCGCGCGTGCTCGGCCCGAGCGGACGCGGCGCCGTGTCGTACGCGTGGCTCGTGCTGGGCTTGGCGGCGATCTTTGCCGACGGGCCCGCGGCCGCCGTCATCGCGCAGTACGCGAACGAGCGGGTGCGCCGCCTCGACGTATATCGCGGCCTGCTGCGCGCGCTCCCGATCCTGATCGTTCCGGCGGCGGTCGCGTTCGCAGCGGCCGCGTTCCTCCTTCCGGGACAGATGCCGCTGCTGGCGGTCGCCTGCGCGCTTCCGTTCGCGGTCTACGGCCAATGCGTCAAAGGCTTCTTTCTGGCCGAAAGCCGGATCCGGACCGCGAACGGCGTCGATCTGATCCCGCTGGCCGGGTACGCGGTGCTGGGTTCGGTCGCCGTGCTGCTCGGCGGCGGCGTCGTGGGCGCGCTGCTGACGTGGATTGCCGCATACGCCGCTTCCGCGCTGTTCGGCGCGCTGGCGATCGGGCGCGCACCGGCGCTGGAGCGGGCGACCGTCGCCCGCGAACCAGCCGCGCTCGCGCGGGGTCAGCTCGCCTTCGGCGGCAAGAGCGGCCTCATGTATGCGGCCGGATACGTCAACCTGCGCATGGGTGCGTTCGTCGTCGCCGCGATGCTCGGCAACGCAGCGCTGGGCATCTACACCGTCGTCGTGGCGGTCTCCGAGCTGCTGTGGAAGATCAGCAACGCGCTGGCGTGGAGTGCGTTCGGCCGCATCGCAGGGGACGACGACGTCCGCGAGCTCGTCGGCCGCATCGCGCGTTCGGTCGTCCTGGTCGAACTCGTGCTCGGGATCGTCGTCTTCGCCGCCGGCCCGTGGCTGATCACGCACGTGTACGGAGCGGCGTTCGCGTCGGCGGCGCT
>JAQBPL010000237.1 GCA_028287545.1 Vulcanimicrobiota bacterium
CCGGCAAGCCGACGATGTGGAACGTCGGGGTACCGGCGGCGGAGTCGCTTTCGACGCGCACGACGTAGGCGTCGATGCCGGCGATCGCGGCGGAGTGCGCAAAGGCGAGCACACCTTCCATTCCCCCCGCGGCCGCGAACGTCTAGAGGCGGATGTCGATTTCGTGCAACATATGATGATCCACAGACCGGACGCCGGGGGCTCGCGTCGTTGCGGCGAGCGCAAGCGCTGGGGGCGCACGCGACGCCTACGCGTTGCCGGCCTCGAAAGCCTGGACGCGTTGCACGAAGAAGGGCGACGTTGAAATGAACGTCACAGTTCAGAAGGTGCACCGCACCGCGCAATTCGAGCAGTTTCACGGCCTCCAGGTTGCGTACGAAGAGAGCCTGCCCGCCGATCTGCGGCACAGACTCCCCGACCTCGCCGGTCTCGAAGCGCTTTACGCCGAACCCAACGCCGCGTTTCTCGGTTTCGTCGACGACAAAGCAGCGGGGTGTGTCGCCGTAACGACGTTGGATGCATCAAGCGACGTCCTGAAGCGACTCTACGTCGACCCGCGGTTCCGGAACGCCGGGCTCGCGCGCGCCCTCGTGGGTGCGGCGTTGCAGTTTTCGCGCGAACACGAGCGCCTGCGCGTCGTCCTCGATACCGATCGAGAGCGCCTCAACGGCGCATACAGGCTCTACGTGTCGCTCGGATTCGAAGAGTGCGCGCCCTATGGACCGGTCGACTACGCACATCCAACGTTTATGGAGCTGCGAATCGGCTAGGAGTTTGTCGGACTTGGCTTCGGAGCCTCGGCGGCCTGATGGTCGTCGAGGCCGAGTGGCGAGCCTGGTCATAGAGCGCATTTCAGGCTGTGCATGCGGCGCATATTCCAGATCGCGCAGGTCAGAGTCCACTCAGCGGCTACTTTCTCATACCCTTCGACGAGTGCTGAAAGCCCATACTTCGTTTGATGTTTCCGATGACGGGTTCAGCCGTTTGCGGACTGGGCATGGCCATACGTGTCGGACACCTTGATTTTTGCGTGCAAATTACCTGTTGCCTAACAAAATCATTGTAACCTCAAGGTTGACGAGGAGATGGACGAGAGCCGGAGGGCCGAGAGACATTGTACGGTTCCTTAATACCGATAGAGCCAACGCGCTTACGGCGATCGTCGGCGTTAAGGAGAGGTGAATCAGTACAAAAGCGAGCGCGGATACGGTAATCGCAAGTCGCTGATTGCGAGCCGCTAATGCCAAATCGTAAATCCACCCCTGAATCATAATTGTTTCCGCGAATGGCGCGATGATATTTGCGGTTAGAAGGCTGATGATAAGCGTCGCTCCGGGCTCCAGCGCAGCGTCTCGCAGATTCGGGCCGCATTGACCGATGTAGATTGGCACTAAATATTGAATCGGCAGCGAGGCCGATATCGCTAAGAACGCTATCGCCGTTGCTGAAAAATGCTGGCGCCGAACACGAAAAGCCTCGAACTTTGTTCGGCGCGCGTACATCGCCGTGACGCATAAAAGCGCTGCATAGACGAATAGTGTGGCAGTCAATGAGGCCTTGCTCGGGCGATGATTGATAGCGAGAAAACAAGTAGGTCGTCAGCCGCTGTTTGTGTTCACCGACTGCGAAATCACATCATTCCTTGGCGCCCAGCACGACCGCGCCGCCGGCCGACACCACCGTCACGGTCGCGACGAACTTCGTTCCGCCGCCGGGCTTCGCGCCGCTCCAGTCGACAGTGCGCCGCACGAGCAGCGTCTGGACCGCGCGTCGTTCTTCATCACGGTGACGTTCAGCGCGACGGTCACGCTCACGGCGCTCCCGGGCTTACCTTGAGCCTCGCGGGACCGCCCGCCAAGGCGTATTTCGATCCGGCCAAGGCCGCGTGGAACAGCCCGGACCCCGGGTTCGGCACCTACCCCGTCCGGCGCCACGCCGACGCCGGCCGCGAGCCCGACGCCGACCGCCACCCCGTCACCGGTGCCGGGCGCGGTGACGATGCCTTGAGGCCAGCCCCCGGTCGCGCCGCAGGGCTCCAACACATTTCTGATCCAGGACTATCTCACCGGAGGCGGACCGTACACCGGAACTTTCACCAAGACCGCCGACACGTGCTTAGGAGGGACGGCGAACACGACGTACGCCACCACGAACTTCGACCCGGCCAAGGCCCGGGCCGCGTCGATCAACATCATCAACTACGCCGGCAATTTCCAACCTCGCTAGCCGACCAGAGCAGGCGCCTTCGTCCGCCGGCCGCCCACTTGCGAACTCGTCTCCACACGGTACACAGCTGTGACGGCGGCTACTGTGGATAACCAGTCAAAGCCCGCGCCGTTACTGGAATCTCGCAGTGCTCGCGTGCAACGATACCGTAAAAAGAGCCATTTCGAGGCCGTTGTCAAGAGGGCGCTGCGAGAAATGTCGCGCGGTGCACCGCGGTCGCGCTTATTGGGAGTAATTCTCAAGTACGTGGCAATTCGGAGGTTCGCAGGTCTCTCGCAGGGGTTCCGCCGCCGGTCCCCGCATCCGATCCGTCGGTATGAAGAAGCCTTTCGTTCTCGCGTGCGCCATCGCGATTGTTTTCGCCGGCTGCGCCAAATCGACGGATACCTCG
Source organism: Vulcanimicrobiota bacterium (assembly GCA_028287545.1). The sequence continues at coordinate 2,618 of JAQBPL010000237.1, forward strand.
ACCTCCACGACGACCGCGACCGCGGCCGGCGCGAGCCCCGCGGCAAGCGCTGCGGCTGCGTCGGGCAGCAAGACGATCGGATTCTCGGTGCAGAACCGGGAGGCGCAATTTTATCAAGACGTCGAGTCCGGGATGAAGTCCGCGGCGGCCAAGTACGGCTATACCGTCAACGTCGTGGACGCCGCCCGCGACAACGCCAAACAGCAGAGTCAGGTCGAGGATTTCATCTCGCAAAAGGTCGCGGCGATCGTGCTGACCCCGTACGACTCGCAAGCGATCGGCAGCGCGATCGTCGAGGCCAACAAGGCCGGGATCCCGGTGTTCACGGCCGACATCGCCAACGCGTCCAAGGACGGCAAGGTCATCTCGCACGTCGCCAGCGACAACGTGCAGGGCGGTGCTCAAGCCGGCAAGCTGATGTGCGCGGCGCTGCCGGGCGGCGTCGGCACCGTCGCGATCATCGACGAGCCGACCGTCACCTCGGTCCAAGACCGGGTCAAAGGCTTCCGGGCGGCGCTCACATCGGGCTGCAAGGGCGTGACGATCGTCTCCGACATCGACGGCGGCGGCGAACGAGCCCGCGCCTCATCGGTGATGGACGACATCCTGCAGTCGCACAAAGACCTCAAGGGCGTTTTCGGAATCAACGACGACTCGGCGCTCGGCGCAGCGAAGTCGATCGAGGCGGCCGGCCTCAAGGGCAAAGTCGCCGTGATCGGCTACGACGCGACCCCCGAGGCGCGGACTGCAATCGCCGCGGGTTCGATGTACGGCGACGCGATCCAGCACCCCGATCAGATCGGCTCGAAGACGGTCGACGCGATTCACGACTACTTCTCGGGCAAGACGCCGCCGCCGAAGATCGCCGTCGCCGTCGGCACGTTCACGAAAGCGGACGCCAAGTAGCACCTTGACGCCCGCGTCCCCTCCGCTGCTGCGGATGAACGGCATCGTGAAGACGTTCCCCGGCGTGCGTGCGCTCGACGGCGTGTCGTTCGAAGTCGTCGCCGGCGAAGTGCACGCGCTCGTGGGCGAGAACGGCGCCGGAAAATCGACGCTGATGAAGATCCTCGCCGGCGCGCAGCCGGCCGATTCGGGCGAGATCGCGATCGACGGAAGAGTCGTCGCGATCGACGGCCCGAAGACGGCCGAGCGGCTGGGGATTGGGATGATCTACCAGGAGTTCAACCTGGTCCCCGACCTCGGCGTCATCGAAAACATCGTGCTCGGCGTCGAACCGCGGCGCGGGCTTTTTCTCGACCGCGCGGGCGCCGCGCGTGAAGCGGCGCGCGTGCTCGGCGAACTGGGGATCGTGCTTCCGCTCGACCGGCCGGCGCGGCGGCTCACGGTCGCGCAGCAGCAGCTCGTCGAGATCGCGAAGTGTCTGGCGCGCAAAGCGCGGCTGATCGTGATGGACGAACCGACGGCGGCGCTGACCGACCGGGAGACCGACGCGCTCTTCGCGCTGATCGCGACGCTGAAGGCGCAGGGTGTCGCGTTCGTCTACATCTCGCACCGCCTCGAAGAGCTGCCGCGCATCGCCGATCGCGTGACCGTGCTGCGCGACGGCGCGGCGATCGAGACGCGCCCCATCGCCGCGATGCCGCAAGACGATCTGATCCGACTGATGGTCGGCCGCGCGCTCGAGAACCATTTTCCCGAACTGCCGCCGGTGGCCGACGGCGCCGCGACGGTGCTGCACGTGCGCGATCTCGCCGCCCACGGAGCGGTGCCCGTGCAGGACGTCGCCTTCGACGTGCGCGCGGGCGAGATCGTCGGCCTCGCCGGTCTCGTCGGCGCCGGACGAACCGACATTGTCCGCGCGATCGCGGGTGCCGACGTCCCGCTGCGCGGTGAAGTCGCCGTTGGCGGCGCGAGGGTTGTCGTCCGTTCGCCGAGCGACGCGATCCGCGCCGGAATCGCGCTGATCACCGAAGACCGCAAAGCGCAAGGCCTCGTGCTCGGCATGAGCGTGCGCGAGAACACCACGCTCGCCCATCTGGCCGCGTTCGAGCGCGGCGCGTTCATCGACCGACCGGCCGAGACGGCGGCGACGAACGAGAAGATCGCCGAGCTGCGTATTCGCACGCCGTCGAGCGAGCAGACGGTGCGCAATCTCTCGGGCGGAAACCAGCAGAAGGTCGTGCTTGCCAAGTGGCTGATCGGCCAGGCGCGCGTCTTTCTGTTCGACGAGCCGACCCGCGGCATCGACGTCGGCGCGAAAGCGGAGATCTACGCGCTGATGGTGGAGCTGCTGCGGCAGGGAGCCGGCATCGTGATGGTTTCCAGCGAACTCCCCGAGGTACTCGGCATGTCGCATCGCGTGCTCGTCGTGCGCGGCGGTACGATCCGTGCGGAGTTCGCGCGCGGCGAAGCCACGCCGCAAAAGGTTATCGCCGTCGCCACCGGAGTCGCCGCTTGAGCCAGCCTGCCGCCGAAGTCAAAGCCGTGCTGGATGCGACCGCGGGCGAGGCCGCCGCGAAGGCGCGCCGCGCCGCGACGATCCGCACGGTCTCTCTAGCCGCCGGTTTCATCGCCGTGGTGCTGGTGGTCAACGCGCTCGCGCACGGAAACTTCCTCGAGCCCGGCAACATCACCAACATCCTGCGCCAGATCACCGTCAACACGATCATGGCGGTCGGACAGACCTTCGTCATCATCACCGCCGGCATCGATCTCTCGGTCGGTTCGCTCATCGCGCTCACCAGCGTCGTGATGGCGCAGGTCTCGAACGCACTGCCGTTCGGCGGGCCGGGCAACTTCATCGTCACCGCGCTCGCCGTCGTCGGCGTCGGCGCGTTCGCCGGCTACATCAACGCGCTTCCGGTGGTGAAGCTCGGCCTGCCGCCGTTCATTACGACGCTCGCGATGATGCAGGTCGCGCGCGGGCTCGCCTTCATCCTGGCGCACGGTCAGCCGATCCCGCTGCACAACAGCGCCGCGTTCGACTGGCTCGGCACCGGCTATGTGCTCAGCGGCATCCCGGGCTTCCCCGGAGTGCCGTATGCGGTGCTCGTCATGGCAGTGGTCGCAATCGTGTTCTCGGTGCTGCTCGGGCGCACGGCCTACGGGCGCTACGTCCTCGCGCTCGGCGGGAACGAGGAGGCGGCGCGGCTCGCCGGCATCAGCACGGGGCGCGTCAAGACGCTGGTGTACGTGATCTCCGGAGGCTGCGCGGCCGTCGCGGGACTGCTCTTGACGGCGCGCTTTTCGTCGGGCGCCCCGCAGAACGGCAGCGGCTACGAACTGCAGGCGATCGCTGCTGTCGTCGTCGGCGGCACGTCGCTCATGGGCGGACGCGGTTCGATCGTCGGCACGTTCTTCGGCGCGCTGCTGATCGGCGTGCTCTACAACGTGATGAACCTGCTGCGCGTCGAGTCCTACACGCAGCTCATCGTGCTCGGCGCGGTCATCCTGCTGGCCGTCGTGCTCGACGAACTGCGCAAGCGCTATCTCACCCGCTGAGGGCCCGAACCGAAGGAGAAGAAGCCATGGGACCGTTGGACCTCGAGAAGCAGATGCCGCGTGGACCGCGCGAGCAGCTGGCCGGCCTCTCCTTTATGCCGCGCACGATCGACAAGCTGCGCGCGGAACAGCCGGGCGGGAAACTCGGGCCGTACCTGAACCGCGCCGACGGCGTGAGCGCGTACATGTGCAAGCGCGTCGGGCTCGACATGGAAGAACTGCGCGCGAAGGTCGCCGCCGCCGCGGACGAAGCGGAACTCGAAGTGTGGCTGCGCGAACGCCTCGATCCCGGCATCGTCGCGGAGACGAACGGAAAGCTCGAAGCGCTCGGAACCCACCGCCTCACGCCCGAG
>JAQBPL010000239.1 GCA_028287545.1 Vulcanimicrobiota bacterium
CGGCGGCTCGATCGCCGCGTTAGCTGCGCTCGTCAACGCACAGGCGCAGTCGCTCGCCTTTGACGACGTGATGGTCGGCTTTGCCGCACTCGTGCTGCTGGCCATCCCGATCGTGTTCCTCGCCGACTTCCGCCCGGGACCGAGCCGGTAACCGTGTTCTTCGGGAAAATCCTCATCGCGGTAGACGACTCGGTGCCCTCGCAGTATGCGATCGACGTTGGTTTGCGGGTGGCGCGCGAAGACGGCAGCTCCGTCATATTCGGCGTCGCCCTCGATCCGTCGTTACTCGGGCGCGATTACGCGTTTGCGTCGATCTGCGAACTGGCCGAGCAGATTGCTGCCGATTTGGTGGCTCGGGCGACCAAACGCGCGAACGATCTCGGAGTCTCGGCGTCCTCCAAGATGTTGTTCCGCGATGCCACGCAAGGGATCATCGACCTCGCCAAAACCGAAAAGGTCGGATTGATCACCATGGGGACGCATGCGCGAGGGGGCATCATGCGCGCCCTGAATCGCAGCATCGCGGAAGAGGTGCTCCGGCGAACCACGACGCCGCTTTGCGTCGTCCGTCGCCCGGCGACCGGCCAGATCCACCATCGGGTTCTCGTCCCGGTCGTCGACGACGACCTCTCCGGCATGGCCGTTCGATACGCGACGGAGTTCGCGCATGCGTTCGGATCCCGCTTGCTGTTCTGCACGATTGAAGACGGACGCTCGGCGACCGAGGGCGCAACCTTCTTGGAGGGCGCGAAGCAACAGGCAGCCCGGTCCGGCGTGCAGTCCGACAGCGTGATATTACCGCGCGAGAACCGCATTGCGGCGTGCATCCTCAAGCAGGTTCGTGCGGAGCAGTGCGATGCGATCATCATGGCAAGCCACGGGCGCGACGGACTGCTGCGCCTGATGGAGGGAAGCGTTGCGGAGACCGTCATACGCTCCAGTGAGACGCCGGTGATCGTCCTCCGCGCGGAAGCGCAGGCAACGGGAGCGCGTCTGACCGCGTAAAAAAAACGCGCCCCCGATACCGGGGACGCGCGGTTTTCACAGACTCCGCTGGCTAGGGGATCCAGGCCATCGCGCCTGCCATGTTGACGCTGTTGGCGATGGAGAGCGAGTTGGGGAGCGCGCTCGCCGCGTATTGTTCGACCCTGCCGGTGGCTCCGAGCGACGCCCAGAGGTTGCCGCCGGGATCCATCATCAGGGCGAACACGCCGTTCTGGCTGAACGCCGATTCGTTCAGCGTCTTCGTCACCGCCGTTGTTGCACCGGCGGCGAAGTACACGATGTGTTTGTTGGTCTGATCGACGGCGTACAGGCCGCCGGCCGCGTCCATGACCAGTGCATTCGGCAACGCGAGCGACGGGTCGGACAGAGTGCCCGACGGCGTCTGCGAGTTCGGCGGATATTTGACGATCGTTTTCGTCCCGGCCATGTCGGATTCGTAGATGTTGCCGGCGGCGTCGACGGCGATTCCGCCCGGCGTGGCCGTCGTATTCGCGATCGTGTACGTCGGTGTCTTCGCTCCCGGTGCGAACTCGAGGATGGCCGGGGGATAGTACGGCTGACGGAAGCCGCCGCTCGCGCTTTCGGAAATCCACAGGTTTCCTTGCGGGTCGATGGTGAGACCGCCCATGCGGTGCACGCCCGACGCCGACCCGAGTGCGTACGACGCCGAAGTGCGGCCGGGCGGAAAGACGACGACGGTGTTGGCCTGCGACAGCCCCAAGCTGGTAAAGATGTCGATGTAGAGGTTGCCCTTCGCGTCGGAGGTCGCGCCGCTGGAGATCGTAAGCGGGCAGCCGCCCATGCAGGCGCTGAATTGCGCGAGCAGCCGGCTCGACTCGAGGCTGTATTCGTAGACGAAGGGCCCGGATGCGATCGCGATCGCGGGAGTGAACGTGTACGCGGTCGTGTTGGTCATCGGCGACGAGGTCGTGCCGTCGGACAGCGGTATGCCTTGCACCGTCGCGCTCACGCTGACCGTCTGGCCGCCGGCGCTGCCGTCGACGGGCGTCAGGAGGAACGCCGCGGGATCCGTCCCCGGCGCCGGTGCGATCGACGCATAGGCCGCGCCGGTGGTGACGGTGACGTTGCCGACCGTGGGTGCTCCGGGGCCGATGATGACGTTGCCGTCGGCGTCGAGCGCCTCGACCTCGACGGGTTGTGGGATGAGCCCCGGCGCGTGGTACGGCGGCGTCTTCGTGTCGATGACGGCTTTTGCGCCGGGAACGACGATGACCGACGCCGGTACGGCGGCAAGCGTGACGTTGATCGGCGCCGCAACCCCCGCGGTGACCGTCGCGGTGACGACATTGCGGGAGAGCACGTTGCCGGCTCCGTCGGTCAACGTCAACGCCACCGTATCGTCCCCGGTCGGCGCGGCGATCGAAAACGTGCACGTGACGCTGCCGGCCTGCGTTGCGCAGCCCGGAGACGATGCGGTGAGCCCGTACGACGTCGCCGCACCACCGTTCACGGCGACTTGAAGAACTGCGCTCGCGGGGGAGACATAGCGCGGCATGCGCCGTGTGCTCGCCGTCGAGCTCGTTGTCGTACCGGCCGCTTGCGGCACCACGATCGTCAGCGTGGCGCGTGCGTTGCTCGCCGGCGCAGCAGTGCTTCCGGCGACCGGTGCGAGGGGCGCGACGGAGGGGCTCCCGCCGCCGGAACATGCGGCAAGCGACGCGAGCGCGACGACGGCCGTGATTCGAAGCGTATCCATTCCCATCTCCCTACTGCACCGTGAGCGCGAGCGTCGAAACCGTGACCGGGACCGTGACGGCGCCGCCCGCCGTGTCGCGGACCGTGATCGAACAGGCGCCGGGACCGACCGGCGTGACCGTGTACGAGGCGGTGCCGGACGTCGCGTTCGCGTGCACCGTTGCGATCGCTCCGGTGAGCGGCGCGCACGTGTCGGACTCGCTGAAGGCGCCGGCATAGCCGGTCTCCGTGACGGTGAGCGTCACCGGCTGGTTCGACGCGAACGGGATCGTCGTCGCCGATGCCTGCGGCAAAACGGGAACCGGCGTCGCCGTCGGCACCGGCGTCGGCGCGGCGGTGGCTGTCGGGGTCGCCGTCGCGACGACCGGGGGCGCGGAGCTTCCTCCGCCTCCGCCGCCGCTGCACGCGGCGCACGTAACGGCGCACGCGAGCGCCGCGAAGCGAACGAGGTGTTTCACTTGAACGTCACCTTTCCGATTTGTCCGAACGCGGATTCGAGCATCCAGAGCGTGCGATCACCGCGATCGACGAGGCCCGTCACGACTGCGAAATTGGGCAGGAGCGTCTGGTACTCGTAGATAGCATGCGTTGTCGTGTTGACGACGCCGATGGCGGCGTAGCTGGAGTAGCCGATCCCGCCGGAGGGCCGTTGCGCGAACCAGAGATTGTGATCCGAGCCGACGATCAGCGCCTCGAACTCGCCGGAGATCGCTCCCTGCTGATATTTCGCGACGGCGTTGGTCGACGGATCGACGGTGCCGAGCAGCGAGCTTCCCAGACCCGGATTGCTCGCGGCGAACCATATCTTGCCGTCCGGTCCGGCGACGACGCTCTCCGGAACCAGGTTCGGCGAGCTCGGGTCGGCGATCGGGATGCTGGTGTAGTTGCCCGTCGTATCGACGCGTCCGATCGCGGCGTTCTTTCCGTCGGCGAACCACAGCGCACCGTCGGGACCCAGCGCCATCGATTCGGCCGTGACGACCGGTGAAGCGCCGTTTGGTGCCGGGAACTCCGCAATGGTTCCGTTGGCGGTCGCGATCGTGCCGAAGGCGCTCGGGCGGCCGATGGTCTGCGGTGGAGTGTTCGTCTCCTCGTCGTAGAACCACATCGTTCCGGGCGCACCGGCGACGATGGCGTTAATGCGCGCGTTGGAGGCGAGCCCGGTCGTGTACGTCGTTTTGGTGTGGGCCACCGGATCGAAGGAGCCGATCTTCGCGCCGTCCGCGTACCACAAGATTCCGTTCGCATCGAAGGCGAGCGCGGTCGGGCCTTGCAGGCTCGTATCGACCGTGTACGAGGCATACGTACTGCTGCTCGGATCGAAGGACGTGAGCGCACCCCTGCCGTCCGTCGTCCAGAGCAGACCGCCCGGACCTTGGGCGAAGCCCATCGGCTGGAGCAGCTGGTGCGAGGTGCCGTACCCGGCATAGAGTCCCGGGTGCGGCAGAATCGTGACGGGCACGGAGGAGGTGAACGTGCCGTTGCTCACGTTCAGCGTCGTGACGTCGAAGGTCGCGCTCGGCACGACCGTGACGACGGCGCTTCCCGACTGGAGCGGGCCGGCGGTCACGGCAACGCTGCCGTCCGCTGGGGTCGCGAGTGCCGCGGTGAAGCTGCCCGTGAAGCCGGCTTGCGTGGCCGTCGTCGCGCCGCCGCCGGTCTGGTCGTCGTAGACGGTCAGTGCGGCGGGTGAGAAGCGCAGCGGCGAGGCAGTGAGCGTCACCGGCGAGACGCCGGTCGCCGTCGCCTGCACGACGCCTTGCACGAGCGATTTGCTGCCGTCGAACGTGACGGTGACGATCGTCCCCGGCTGCGTGATGCTCGCGGTGGAGAGCGAGAGCGCGTGGGTCGGGTCGTTCAGGATCTGCAGCGAGACCGCGGTCTGGTACGGATCGGCTCCGACGATCGTCGTGCCTGACGCGTCGACCGCGTTGAGCGTCACCGGATAGCGATGAATCTGCCCGTCGTCGACGAGCGGCAGAAACGACGGCGAGAACCCGATTTGTGCGGGGACACCGCCGAGCGAGAGCGCGACCGGCGCGCCGGCCGTCGCCGTGACGGTCTCGGCGACGGTGGTCGTCGCAAGCGCCGTGCCGCTCGCATCCGCGGATGCGTACGTCGAGATCGCGAAGACGTCGATGCCGGTCGCGGCGTTCGCGGCGACGGTGCAGACCAGGTTCCCGGACGTATCGGCCGCGCAGCCCGCCGCACCGCTCGCCAGTTTCGCGATCGTCGGTGCGATCGTGCTCGACCCACCGTTGACGCTTTGCACGGCGATACGGATCGAGCCGGTGTTCGGCGAGACGTAGGCCGGGCGGCGCTGTGTCGACGAGGTAGTCTTCGCCGGGATGGTGATGCGGAACGACTGCACGACCTGCGGCGCGGGCGACGCGGTCGTGGCCGGCGTCGGCGTCGCAATCGGCGTGACGGGGACGGCGCTGCCGCCGCCTCCGCCGCCGCAGGCATCGAGCGCGGCTACCGCGAGTACCGCCGCGACGGCGGGAAGAGAACGTGAGATCATTGCTGGGTCACCGCCTTGAC
>JAQBPL010000168.1 GCA_028287545.1 Vulcanimicrobiota bacterium
AGGGGCCGCCCCGCACCGACGTCGTAGGAGGCCCGATGTTCTTCCGCTCGCGGGCGGGATTCCTCACGCTCGCGCTCGTTCCGCTGTGTGCCGCGGCCTCCGGCTGCGCGCCGAAGCGCGCCGCGAACGGCGCCCCGCGCATCGGGATGGTCACCGACGTGGGCGGCCTCGGAGACCGTTCATTCAACGACTCCGCCTATGCGGGGCTCGTGCGCGCGCGCGCGGACCTGCACGCCGATACGACCGTCCTCCAGTCACGGTCGGCCGCCGATTACGCGATCAACATGACCGTACTCGCCAACAAGGAGTACGACGAGATCTTCGCCATCGGCTTCCTGATGGCGAAGGACGTCGCCGACGTCGCGGCCCGCTACGCGAAGCGGCACTTCGCGATCATCGATGCGGTCATCGACCTCCCGAACGTCACCTCGGTGACCTTCAAAGAGGAAGAAGGCTCGTACCTGGCCGGCGCGCTCGCCGCGCTGACGACGAAGACCAAGACGATCGCCTTTCTGGGCGGGATCGACATCCCGCTGCTGCGCAAATTCGAGGCGGGTTTCGCCGCGGGCGCGCGCCAGATCGACCCGTCGGTCAAAGTGCTGGCGAAGTACACCGGCTCGTTCGACGACCCGGCGGCCGGCAAGGAGCTCTCCGGCGTGCTGTACGACCAGGGCGCCGACATCGTGTACGTCGCGGCCGGCAAAGCCGGCCTCGGTGCGATCGATCAGGCGAAGCGGCGCAGCGACGCGTTCATCATCGGCGTCGATTCCAACCAGGACGGGATGGCGCCCGGCAAGATTCTCACCAGCATGATCAAGCGCGTCGATACCGGCGTCTTCCGCGTGTGCCAAGAAGCGGTCGCGCACCGCACGCGTTCCACGCACCTGGTGCTCGGGTTGAAAGAAGGCGGCGTCGGGCTCACCGATTTCCGCTATACGCGCAGCATCGTGACGCCGCCGAAGGTCGCCGTGCTCGAGAAACTGCGCGGCGAGATCGTCTCCGGCGCGATCGTCGTGCCGTCGACCAGGGAGGGACTGGCATCGTACACGCGCCTCCCGCTCTGACGCTGCGCGGCGTGCGCCGGCGCTTCGGCGCCGTGCGGGCCGTCGACGGCGTCGACCTCGACCTCGTGCCGGGTGAGATCCACGCGCTCGTAGGCGAGAACGGCGCGGGCAAATCGACGCTCGCCGCGATCGCCTACGGCGCCGTGCGCGCCGACGAGGGCACCGTCGACGCAACCGGCGTCGTCGGCCTCGTGCACCAGCATTTCAAACTGATCGAGCGGCTGCGCGTGTGGGAGAACGTGCTGCTCAACCGCGAGCCCAAGCGCGGCTGGACGATCGACGTGCCGGCGGCGCGCGCGCGCGTGCTCGAGCTCGCCGCGAAATACGGCCTGGCGGTCGACCCCGACGCGGTCGTCGAAACGCTCCCGGTCGGCATCAAGCAGCGCGTCGAGCTGCTGCGCGAACTCGATCGCGATCCGGCCGTGCTGCTGCTCGACGAGCCGACCGCGGCGCTCGCGCCGAGCGAGATCGCGTCGTTCTTCGAAACGGTGCGCGGCCTCGCGGCCGGCGGCACCGCCGTGCTCGTCGTGACGCACAAGCTGGGCGAAGTGATCGCCTACTCGCAGCGGGTGACGGTGATGCGCGCCGGCAGGGTCGTGGCCCGCCATCTGACCGGCGAAACGAATGCCGCTGCGATCGCGCGCGAGATGGTCGGCGGCGACGTCCCGGCGCTCGCGACCCGTGCCGCGACCGAATCCAAAGCGCTCCTGGAAGTGCGCGGTCTTTCGGCGACGTCGGGAACGAGCGCGCTGAGCGGCGCCACCTTCGAGGTGCGGGCCGGCGAGATCGTCGGGATCGCCGGGATCGAGGGGAACGGTCAGTCGGCGCTCGCCGACGCGCTGGCCGGCGTCGTGCCGTTCACCGGCGAGCTGCGCCTGGCCGGCGTCGCGCTGCGCGCCGACGACTCTCCGGCGGCGCGCCTCGCGCGCGGCATTCGGGTGATCCCGCAAGACCGCCGGCACGAAGCGCTGATCCTCGACTGGAACGTGCGCGAGAACGTCGTGCTGGGCCGGCAGCGGACGCTGCCCCGCGCCGGCTACGAGGCGGCTGCGCGCGAGGTGATCGAGCGGTTCGACGTTCGGCCGCCCGACCCGGGCGCGATCGTCGGGATGCTCTCGGGCGGCAACCAGCAGAAGATCGTCGTGGGCCGGCTGCTCGCCGGCGATCCCAAGCTGGTCGTGGCGTATCAGCCGACGCGCGGGATCGACATCGGTGCCGGGGCGCTCGTGCAGTCGCGCTTGATCGAAGCGCGCAACGCGGGCGCCGGCGTCCTGCTGATCTCGTTCGAGCTCGACGAGATCTTCGCGTGCGCCGACCGCGTGCTGGTGATCGCCGGCGGCGCGTTCGTCGGCTCGTTCGACCGCGCGGCGATCGATCGCGGCCGCATCGGTGCGCTGATGGCGGGAGGTCAAGCCTGATGCCGTACGCCTTCGTCCGCGGCCGCGCGTTCCGCGACATCGTGCTGGTGCTCGTCCTGGTGTTCGGCGTCGGGTCGTTCGCGATGCTGCTCGCGCGCGTCTCGCCGTTCGTCGCGTTCGGCGCGCTCTTCGACGGCGCGTTCGGCACGCGCGAAGAAGTCGCCGAGACGCTGGTCCAGGCGACCAACTTGCTCTTCCCGGCGCTCGGCATCGCGGTCGCGTTCCGCGCCGGACTCTTCAACATCGGCGCCGAGGGCCAGCTGATCCTCGGCGGGTTCGCCGCGGGCTGGCTCGGCGCACAGCTTCCGCTGCCGTGGTTCCTCGCCATCCCAATGGTGCTGATCGCCGGCGCGCTGGCCGGCGGCGTGTGGGGCGCGATCCCCGGTTTTCTGCGGGCTCGCTTCGGCGCGAACGAAGTCATCGCGACGCTGATGCTCAACGTCGTCGCCGTCCTGCTGGCGACGTACCTGGTGAACGGTCCGCTGGCGCTGCCGGGCAGCGGCGCGTCGGAGACGCCGAGCCTGCCCCATGCCGCCCAGCTCCCCGACCTCGTCTCCGACTCGCGGCTGACGTGGGCGTTCCCGATCGCGCTGGCGGTGGCGTTCGTGCTGCGCTGGGTGCTGCAGCGCACGGTGTTCGGCTACGAATTGCGCGCCGCGGGCGATGCGCCCGAGGCAGCCAGGCGCGCGGGAATCGACTTGGGCCGCACGGCGTTCGTCGCGATGGCCCTCTCGGGCGCGATCGCCGGACTCGGCGGCGCGACGATCGTGGCGGGCGAGCTGCATCGCTTCAACACCGGCCTCTCGCCCGGCTACGGGTTCATCGCGATCGCGGTGGCGCTGGTCGGCAACCTCGACCCGCTCTGGATCATCGTTGCTTCCCTGGCGTTCGGCGTGCTGCAGAGCGGCGGAATCGCGATGCAGGCCGAAGCCGGCGTCCCGCGCGACGTCGTCGCGCTCGTGACTGGCCTGGTCATCATCGCGCTGGCCGGGCGGCGCGTCGTCGCCGCGCGGAGGTCGACGTGAACCCGCTCCTGGCCGGCATCCTCGCGGTCCTGGCCCTCACGCTGGTCAAGGCGACGCCGCTGATCTACGCGGCACTCGGCGGCGTGCTCAGCGAGCGCGCCGGCGTGGTGAACATCGGCCTCGAAGGGATCATGATCGCCGGCGCGTTCACCGCGGTCGTCGTCAGCGGCCTCACCGGCAGCCCGCTGCTCGGCGCGCTCGCCGGCGTCCTCGCCGGCGCCGCCATCGCCGCGCTGCTCGCCTTTGCCGCGACGCGCCTGGGCGTCGACCAGATCGTCGCCGGGACCGGCTTGAACATCGCGACGCTGGCGGCGGCGGCATTCGGCCTGGTGCTGATCTACCATCAGCCCGGCGCGTCGCACGAAGTGCCGGCGTTCGGTCATGCCGGCGAGAACGCGCTCATCCTGCTGGCGTTCGTCGCCGCCGCGACGTTGCACGTCGTGCTCACCCGAACGCCGTGGGGCTTGCACGTGCGCGCCTGCGGCGAGGATCCCAGCGCCGCCGAGGCGGCCGGGATCGACGCGTTGCGCACCCGGTTCACCGCGGTCGTCGTCGGCGGCGCGATCGCGTCGCTCGGCGGCGTGTACCTCTCGCTCGCCGAGCTCGATCTGTATTCCGACGGGATGACGGCGGGTCGCGGGTTCATCGCGCTCGCCGCGGTGATCTTCGGCCGCTGGACGCCGTTCGGCGCGACGGGCGCGGCGCTGTTCTTCGGGTTCTTTGCGGCGCTGCAGTATTCGCTGCAGCGCGCGGGCGTGCCGAGCGAACTGATGCAGGCCCTGCCGTACCTGGCGGCACTCGTCGCGTTGGCGGGCTTCGCCGGACGCGTGCGAGCGCCGGCTGCCGACGGCGTTCCGTACGTTCGGCAATAAACTCACGCGCGCTATTTGTCCGGCGGCGCTCTCCTCACACTCCATACAAGCAACTTGACTTTTGTCGTGACGAACCGACAATAGAGTCAATGCAGGTACCACGACGCGCCCTCTGCGCGCTCGCGCTGTTCGGCTTCACGTTCGCCGGGGCTTTACCGGCGGCGGCCGTCAACGTGCCTGGGCCTTTGGCCGACTTTCAGGCGCAGCTCTCCGCGTTCTCGCTCCGCGCTCCGGGTCACGTCGGAATCGCGATCACCGACGTCTCCAGCGGTTTGACCACCGGGATCAACCCAGGTGCGGAGATGCCGGCGGCGTCGACGATCAAGATCCCCGTGATGGTCGAAGTATTCCGCCAGCTCGGCGCCGGAGCGTTCGACCTCAATCGTCGCGTGACGCTGAAGGCTTCCGACAAAGACTGGGGTTCGGGCGATCTCGCCGACGCGCGGGTCGGCTCGTCGTACACCGTCGCCCACCTTCTCGCCTTGATGATCGACGTCAGCGACAACACCGCGACGAACATGCTGATCCGCCTGGTCGGGCGCCGGCACATCAACGAGACGATGCTCGAGCTCGGCTTGACGCACACGCGGCTGACCGACTTCATCCGCTCGAACGGAAACATGATCCGCTGGGCGCTGCGCTCGAGCCCGGCCGACATGGCGCACCTCCTGCGGTCGATGGCGCGCGAGCAGCTGATCGACGAATGGTCGTCACGGCAGATGATCGCGATCCTGCGCGGTCAGACCCACAACGGCTTGCTCCCCGCACCGCTCCCGGCCGGCACCGACATCGCGCACAAGACTGGCACCCTCCACGACACGCTCAACGACGTCGGCATCGTCTTCGAGGGCGAGCAGCCCTACGTGATCGCGGTGATGACGACCGATTTGCCGACGCTCGACGCGGGCCGCCGCTTCATCCGCGGCGTCTCGCGGATGGCCTACGACGCGCTCGGCCGCTACGCGTCGTGGCGTCTGGAGAACACGCCGACGCTTGCCATGCCGCAGGCAGCCGGCGCCGTCACGACGCCCGAACAGCAGATGTGGACGCCGGCGCGGGCCGAAGGGGCGGCAGCACCGGATTCGCTGCCCGCATCGACTCCGGCACCCGCGCCGGGCTAAGCGAGAGAAATCGAAAAAACGGGGAACGTTGGTGCGGGTACTACGCTCTTCGAAAGCCTCCGGTGACCGACCCGAACTCCCAGTCGCACGCCTCGAACGCGGATACGCGGCGCCACGTCGTGCAGTTCTATCAAGGTGACGAGCAAGCGCTGACGAGAAACGTCGCGCGCTTCTTTCATGACGGGCTGATCTGCGGCCAAGGCGTCGTGGTGATCGCGACGGCAGGCCGGCGCGCGGCGATCGTCCGGGAGCTGGGCGGCTTGAGCGTCGACGTCGACGCCGCCGTGCGGAGCGGCTCGGCGGTCCTGCTCGACGCCGAAGAGACGCTCGGTCGCCTCATGCTCGACGACCGGCCCGACGCGCAGCGGTTCGAGTGGGTCATCGGGTCGGTGCTGCGCGCTCTCCGCGACGTCACGGGCTCGCGCGACGTCCGGGCCTACGGCGAAATGGTCGGGATCTTGTGGGAAGCCGGACGGCGCGCCGACGCGCTGCGGCTCGAAGAACTGTGGAACGGCCTCATCGAGCGCGAGGAGCTGGAACTGTTCTGCGGCTATCCGATCGACGTGTTCGGGGCGGCCTTCGGGATTACGGAGATGGACGCGGTGCTGTGCGCGCACACGCATCTCGTATCGGCGGACGCCGAGCGCGCGCTGGAGGCGGCGGTCGAGCGCGCGATGGACGACGTCCTCGGCGCGCGCAGCGACCTGCTGCGCCCGCTGATGAAGGCGAACTACCGTCCGTCGTGGGCCGTCCTTCCGCGCGGCGAAGCGATCGTGCTCTGGCTGCGCAACAATCTGCCCGGTACGGCCGACGAAATTCTCCGCCGGGCGCAGTCCTACTACCGCGCCTGCGGCTAGGGAGTTCGGCCCGAGCACGGTTCGCGGACCCAAGGCGGCGCGCAGCGAAGGCCGCCCGCGTGACGACAACGCGAGCGGCGATCCTCATGCGGCAGGCAGCGCCGCGACCGTATGCCGAGAGCCGGCCGGTCGAGATCCTCGAGGTTGAGCTCGATCCGCTCGGCTACGGTGAGGTCCAAGTCGCGGTCGCCAGCGTCGGCGTCTGCCACTCCGATCTCTCGACGGTCGACGGCACCTTCGTGCGCCCGGTTCCGCTGGCGATCGGTCACGAAGCGGCCGGAACGGTCGAAGCGATCGGTCCCGGCGTCAGCCGAGTCGCGCCCGGCGACAAGGTCGTCTTCTCGTTCGTCCCGACGTGCGGACACTGCGTCGCGTGCGCCGGCGGCCGCCCCGCGCTGTGCGAGCCGGGCAATCGCGCCAACGCGGCCGGCACGCTGATGCGCGGGCGTCGTCCCGTGCGGCGCGGCGGCGAGCAACTGTACACGCAGCTCGGCGTCGGCGGCTTCGCCGAGCGAACCGTCTGCGCCGAAGAATCGCTCGTCCGCATCCCGGCCGACACGCCGCTCGAGATCGCCGCGCTGTTCGGCTGCGCCGCCCTCACCGGCCTCGGCGCCGTGCTGAATTCCGCGCAGGTCGAAGCCGGGACGAGCGTCGCGATCTTCGGTGCGGGCGGAGTCGGGCTCATGGCGCTCTTCGGCGCGGTCATCGCCGGCGCGACCGACATCGTCGTCGTCGATCCCGTCGCGGCGAAACGCGAACTCGCGCGGGAACTCGGCGCGACGGCGACGGTCGACCCCGCAACGGGCAACGCCGCCGAACAAGTTCGCTGCATTCTCGCGGAGCGCGGAGCGGACTATGCGTTCGAAGCCGCCGGCAACGCCGGTGCGCTCGAATCGGCGTACCTGGCGACGGCGCCTGGCGGTACGACGGTCGCCGTCGGTTTGCCGCGCAGCGACGCGAGCGCGGCGATTCCGCACAGCCTGCTCGTGCGCAACGAGCGCACGCTCAAGGGCAGTTTCATGGGCTCCGCGGTTCCGCAGCGCGACATCCCGCGCTACATCGCGTTGTGGCGCGCCGGCAAATTACCGGTCGAGCGTCTCATCAGCGGAACCATCGGCCTCGACGGCATCAACGGCGCGCTCGACGCGCTCGCCGAGGGCCGCACGATCCGCACCATCTGCACGATCCCTAGCTGAAAAACTTGAGTCCCGAGAAAAACACGGCCGGCCGGGAGGTTAGGTCGCGGCAGAACGCGATCGTTTTGCCGTTCTCGAAGCTCATCGCGTAGGGCGACGCGGTGGTGCCCACGACGCGGACGTCGCGACAGTACGGCTCGATGCGGCGATGCACGCGCAGGATGTGCTGCGGTTCCTGGCCGCGCAATCCCCACAGCGCGTATTGGTTGTGGCCGCTGAGCGCACCGGGCAGGCCGTACGGCGCTCCGTAGATGTCGATTGCGGCTGCTTCACCGTAGTTGTCGACCAGGACGGCGGTCCGCGCGCGCACGTCGGGCGGTAACGCCTCGAACGCGGCTCCGACTTCGCGCACGAAGTCGCGCCAACCCAACTGGTCGGCGAACTCCTGCGGCAGCGCGGTGCCGGCGAAACCTTTCTCCTGCTGCTGCGGCGTGAAGTGCAGCGATCGCATATATCCGGCGAGCGCCGCCGGCGGCAGGATCGGCATCGTCACCGGCGCGATGAGCGCCGATAGGGCGACCGCAGCGCCGAGGTACGCGGCGCGCGCCATCGCGCTGCGCACCACGCGTTCGAGCGCGACGCCGCCGAGCGCGAACAGCGCCGGGTACGCGGCGGCGAGGTAGTAGTCTTTGCCGTGGCCCGCGACGATCAGCACCGTCACGACGACGTACGCGATCGAGATGAAGCGCACTCGCGCGAGATCGCGCCACACGAACGGCGCCGCGAGACCGGCGATCCAAAGCGGCGCGAACAGCGGGTTCATCACGACGACTTGATTCAGCATGAAGGCGATGGGGGAGACAGCCGCGTTCTTGTCGCCGGCGGCGCGGAGGAGTTCGACGAACGGCCAGCCGTTCGCGGCTTGCCACACCACCGACGGAACCGCGATCAGCACCATCAGCGCCAAGCCGATCCACAATTCGCGCCGCGCGAACAGCCGCCGCTCCGAAGTGATCGCCACACCGAGGGCGAGTGCGACGAGCCAGGACGCGAGCGCATATTTCGCTTCCAGCGCGACGCCTGCGACGACGCCGCTCCAGATCAGCGCGCGGCGGTCGTCGAGCAGCGCGGACCGCGCGAGCGCGTACGCAACCGCCGTCCACGCCAGCGGCTCGAACACCGTCGTGTTGAAGGTCGAGAACAGTCCGAGGAAGATCGGCGCGACGGCGGCCGCGATCCCCGCCGCCGCCGCTGCGCCGCCCGCGCCGCCGAGCAGCCGCGCGAGCCGCACCGTCAAAAAGACCAGCGCTGCCGCGGCGAGCACAACCGGAAAGCGCAGCAGCCACGTCTGATGACCGAGGCCGTAGAACCCGGCCGCGAGCAGCGGCACGAGCGGCGGCTGATCGGCGTACCCGAACGACGGATGCCGCCCGCACACGATGAAGTAGAGTTCATCGCGAAAGACGTCGTAGCGGTTCGCCAGCGCAAGGTGCGCAACGAAGGTCGGAAGCGCGATCGCCAGCGCGACCGGGTCGCGGTACCAAGGACGTTCCATGTGCCGCCATCATTGCCCAAGGAGGCGTCCAAGCCCCGTCGTCGACCAACGTTGTCACCCTGAGCTGAAGTTGCCCCGGTAGCGTGGACACCTCTCCTTTGACGGAGAAAGGGTCCAAATGCCCAAACCAGTGCGGGCGTACCCACCCGACTATCGGCGCAAGATCATCGACTTGCTGCGATCGGGGCGTAGTGCAAATTCCATCGAACGTGAGTTTGGGGTACCCAGACAGACGACTCTAAATTGGCTCAAACGTGACGGCGCCGACTCGGGCCACGCGACAGACGAGCTGACGACGAGCGAGCGCGAGGAACTTGTGAAGCTACGCCGCGAGAACAAGCGGCTACGCATGGAGCAAGAGATCCTGGGAAAAGCCGCGGCCTGGTTCGCTCGAGAGACATTACCGAAGTCTTCAGATTCGTGAGAGCGCACCAGGCCGATTATCCCGTCGCGCTGCTTTGCCGCATGCTCGAGATCTCGGCGAGCGGCTATTATGCGTGGATTAAACGTCCGATGTCAAAACACGCACAAGAAGATGCTGCTTACGGTGATCGAATTAAAGCAATCTTCGAGCGCTCTCGAAGGACATACGGACGGCCCCGCGTGCACGCGGAGTTGCGCTCTGAAGGTACGATGATCAGCCCCAAGCGGGTTGGACGTCTCATGCGAGAACGCGATCTGCAAGGCGTTACACGGCGCAGGCGGTATGCGAGGCGAGATCGCGCGAATCTTCTCGCGCCGGACTTGGTCGATCGGAATTTCACCGCATCGGCGCCAGACCAACTCTGGGTTGCGGACATCACGTATGTTCCGGCTGGGGCAACGTTTCTGTTCTTGGCAGTAGTGCTTGATGCATTCAGTCGGCGCATCGTCGGCTGGGCGATGGAAAATCACCTGCGAACGGAACTCGTCCTGAAAGCACTCGACATGGCAATCTGTCGGCGATCACCTTCCAACGTCATCCACCATTCCGATCAAGGCACACAGTACACCTCAATCGAGTTTGGTTTACGTTGTCTCGAAGCGGGCGTGCGGCCTTCGATGGGAACCGTCGGCGATTGCTATGATAACGCAATGTGCGAGAGTTTCTTCGCAACGCTCGAATGCGAGCTATTGGCGAGGAACAACTTCAAGCATCACGCGGAGGCTGAGCTAGCCATCTTCGACTTCATTGAGGGCTGGTATAATCCGCACAGGCGGCATTCGTCGCTTGCCTACCACTCGCCGGCCTTCTTCGAGCGGCAGGCGACCCCCCAGACCGCCGTGTCAAATCCCTAACCGTCCACCAAATCGGGACAACCTCAGCTCAGGGTGACAATACGACGACGACGGGGGCCCCTCGACAAGCTCGGGGTGACACTGGCGCTCGGGGTGACGTCGTAGCCATCGTGGTGTTTTTGGTGATGTTGGTGGTGCCCGCGGTGCTTGCGGTGGCGGGGTTTGCTCGGGCGGATACGGCGTTTATCGAGAGGAGGGAGCAGCGGCATGCGTTCGTGGCGCCGGCGGTGAGTTCGGGGGCGCTGGCGACCGGCGGGTACGAGCGCGATTTGGAGCGGCAGATCGCGGACGCGTTTCCGTTGCGCACGACGCTGATCGAAATGTACGACTACGCCAAATTCGCGTGGCTCGGGGAATCGACGTCGGCGAACGTTATCCGCGGGCGGGACGGCTGGCTGTTTCTCGGCGCGGAAGAATCGCGCTACGTCAGCGGCGCGTGGACGCCCTCATCGGCGGAACTCGCGCACATCGCGGACGTCTACGCGGCGCGGGCCCGCTG
>JAQBPL010000313.1 GCA_028287545.1 Vulcanimicrobiota bacterium
TCGAGCGCATCCTGCATCTCGGCGACCTGACTGACATGCTGGCGGTGCCGCTGTTCGAGGCGATTGCACCCTTCGACGCGGTCGCCGGCAACAATGACGGCGCCGATATCCGCGCGCGCTTCGGACGTCGCAAGATCGTCACGGTCGAAGGCGTGCGCGTCGGGATGGTGCACGGCGACGGAAAGGGCCGCTCCACCAAGGACCGCGCCGTCGCGGCGTTCGCGCCCGGTGAGGTCGACGTCGTGCTGTTCGGGCACAGCCACATTCCCTACGTCGGGGATACCGGCGGCGTCCTCGTCGCCAACCCTGGTTCACCGACCGACAAGCGGATGAACCCGCTCTATTCGTACGCGCTGCTCGCCGTCGACGGCCGCAGTGCGCAAATCGCCCTGAAGTTCTACGCCATCCGCTAGTTCGCCGGATTCCACGAGACGACCGTGCCCCTCTGATATCCGAGGAACAACGCGCTATCGTCGGGTGCCCACGCGAGTGCGCCGATCTCGTCGCCCTCGCCGTCGAGCGTAGCGAGAGGTACCGCGGACCGAGCCGCGTTCCAGATCGCAACCGATCCGTCCAATGACGCCGACGCGAGAAAGTCGCCGTGATGCTGGTACGCCAGCGCGCACAGCGGCACGTTGTGATGTTCCAGCACGATCGGTTCGGTGCCGGCCGGGCTGCCTGCGCAGTCCCACACGATGATCTGGAAACCTCCGCCGGTCGCCAGCCACCGTCCCGTGCGATCCCATGCGAGCTCGCGAACTTTGCGCGGATACCCCGCCATCATCAGATCGCGGCCGGTCTTGAGCACCCAATAGTGCACGCTCGCGTCCTGATCGCCCGTCGCGAGCACCTCGCCGTTCGGATTCCAAGCGATGACGAGCGACGATCCCTGCCATTTCAGTTCGCGCGCGGCGCGGGCCCGTTTCGAGGGGTCGTAGAGGCCGACGGCGCCGTACGAGACGGCGGCAAGGCGCGGCCGGCCGGGGCCAGGACGCCACGCGAGATCGAGAATCGTACTGGCACGTTCCGGCCAGTCGCACTGCAAGCGCCCGTCGAGCGACCAGAGACGAACGCGGCGTCCCGCCGCGGACGCGAAGCGCGTGCCGTCCGGGCAGATCGCTACGCGCTCCGCCCACGCTGCGCCGGCTGCAACGCAGACGATTTCCGCGCCGCTCGCGACATCCCAAACGCGCGCAAGCCCGTCCTGACCGCACGTGATCAGACGCGTCCCGTCGAGCGTCCACGCAACGTCGGTGGTCGCGAGCGCGTGGCCCGAGACGATGCGGAGAACCTCGCCGGAGAGCGCATCGAGGATGACGACTGGACCCTCCGCAAGCGCAGCGGCGACGCGGCGTGAGTCCGGAGATGCTGCGATGCGGGCGATCCCTCCGCCGATCGTGCACTCCCAGCGCCGCGCGAATGACGGCCCAGCGACGGTCGTCATGCCGCGCAGCTCGCGAAGCCGGCGGTGAGCGCATCGCGGTCCAGATTGCGTCCGATGAAGATCAATTGTGAGATGCGCGCGGCGCCGGCCGGCCAGGGGATATCTTGATCCGCGCTGACGAGCATGTGCACGCCTTGGACGATCCATCGGCAGTCGTCTCCGGCGATGGCGAGCACGCCCTTGAGCCGAAAGATGTCGGTACCTTGCCGGGCGACGAGCTCGCGCAGCCATGAGGTCAAGGCGTCGGGATTCAGCGGCCGCTCCAGCGTGAGACCGACCGAGGTCACGCTGGCGTCGTGCGCGTGGTCGGCGCGAAACGTCCGCGCGGAGTCCGGCGCGATCGCCTTGCCGGCGACCTCCATCTGCGTGCCGAACTCGTCCGGCAGATGCTGCGTGACGAGTGCGACGAAACCGTCGTGCGCCACCGTGAGCTCGAGGTTCCTCGGTGCGTCGATCGGAAGCTCGAGCGGCGGTCCGCCCGGGAAGATCGACGCGTTCTCGGCGCCAAGCCGGATCTCAGCCGAGAACAGCGCGCGTGCGGTTTCGGCGGCGCGGTCGATCTCCTCGAGCGACGACGTCGCGACCTCGATCGCGGCAACCTTCATGGAAGGATCGGGGCCCGGCCGCACGCTCACGGAATGCCGGCCCGCGGGGATCCGATAGGTGCCGATCCATTCGAACGGATACTCGGGTTCGAGAAACATCGCGTCGGTCGCCAGCGCGCGTCCCAGATCGAATCCGCCGACGTCGAGGATGCGCTCCATCTCGACTTCCGCGCCGGTCGTGCGATAGATCTTCGCCGCGGCGTTGATCGCGCGAATCTTCTGCTCGAGCCGGTCGACGTCGGCCGGCGTGACGAGGTCGCACTTGTTCAGGAGCACCACGTCCGCGAACGCGACCTGCGAGGTGACTTCGGCTGCGTCGTCGATGTGGTCCCAAACGTGCTTCGCGTCGACCATGGTGACGATTGCGTCGAGCCGCGTCGCCGACTTCACGTCGGCGTCTACGAAGAACGTCTGCGCGACGGGACCGGGGTCCGCCATGCCGGTCGTCTCGACCAGGATATAGTCGAAGCGGTCGCGGCGTTTCATCAGGTTGCCGAGAATGCGGATGAGGTCTCCGCGCACGGTGCAGCAGATGCAGCCGTTGTTCATTTCGAACACCTCTTCGTCCGCCCCGATCACGAGCGCCTCGTCGATGCCGATTTCGCCGAATTCGTTTTCGATCACGGCGATACGCTTGCCGTGGTTCTCGCTCAGGATGCGATTGAGCAGCGTCGTCTTGCCGGAGCCCAAGAAACCGGTGAGGACGGTAACCGGAACGCGCCTGTCGTTAGCACGTTCGACGGCGGTGCGCTCGGGCAATTCGATGGTCGTGGACACGCGGACAACCTCCGGCGGCGGTTTCTCGGGGGAGTTCTAACGATAGTGGATTCTCATTATCGAGTCAAGCCGGTGCGCGGCGCCGGAACGATTCACCGTGCCCGGCCGCAGTGTTCGCGCGACCACATAGGCTACGAACGCGAAGGTCGTGATGAAAAAGCTGACCGGGAACGGCGCGCAGAACGCCGCCAGAAGACCACCCCACGTGAACGCCAGGGCCAAGGCGATCGAGATCGCGATCGCGACCGGAGGACGAGCCGAGATGCGTCCCGCGATCGCGGCCGGCGTGACCAGGAGCGCGAAGACCAGCAGGACGCCGACGATTTGCGCCGCCGTGGCGACCGCGACCGCAAGCACGAGCATGAACCCGATCGCCACGCCCCGCACGGGAACGCCGCGCGCCTGCGCTGACTCCGGATCGATCGACGCGAAGAGCAGCGGGCGGTAGAGCACCGCCACGCCCGCGAGCGCCACGGCGGAGGCGAGCACCGTCACCGCCACGTTGAGCGTACTGATCCCGAGGATCTGCCCGAACAACAGCGCGTACGCTTCGGTCGCGTATCCTTTGTAGAGCGAGAGGAACAGCACGCCCAGACCGAGCGACCAGGACAGGACGATACCGATCGCAACGTCGCGACCGCGAGCGCGCTCGCCGAGCGCCCCCATTCCAAGCGCTCCCAACAGCGCGAAACCCATCAGGCCGAATACGGCCGGCAGGCCCAGCGCCACGGCGCCGGCCGCGCCGGCGAAGCCGACGTGTGAGAGCGCGTGGCCGGCGAACGAGAGTCCGCGCAGCACGACGAAATAGCCGACGATCCCCGCGGTGACGGCGACGACGGTGCCCGCCAAGAACGCGTTGCGCACGAAGTCGTAGGCGAAGAGGTGTTCGAGCGTCACGGTGCGACCTGCGGGCCGACGACGTAGCGCAGCCCGCGGCTGTCGACGAGGACTTCGACTGCGGCGTCGTACACGCGACTGAGGGTGGCGGTGGTGATCACCTCGTCGGGGTGTCCGGCGACGACCCGGGCGTTCGCCACGTACACCACGCGGTCGACGAACGGCAGGAGGCCGTTGACGTCGTGCGTCACCAGCGCGACGGAGATGCCGCGCCGCCGAGCGATCGACGCGATCAGAGCGACCGTCGCCGCGCGGCTGCGAAGGTCGAGATTTGCAAGCGGTTCGTCGAGGATCAGCACCTCCGGCTCGCCGACCAGCGCTTGCGCGAGAAAGAGCCGTTGTGCCTCGCCGCCCGAGAGCGAGCCGAGCGGCCGGTCTGCGAACGTCGCTGCGTCGACAGCGTCGATCGCGCGCTGCACGCGCGCGGCGTGCGCACGGTCCGCCGCGCCTGGAAACGGCAGGCCCCAGCGAGCGCCGTCGCTGCCGAAGCGCACGATGTCGCGCCCGCGGACGGCGAGGCCTGCCTCGACGGGGCGCAGCTGCGGCATGTACCCGATCGAGGAGTTGCCGCTGTGCGGCGCCCTTCCGTTCACCCGAACCGTTCCCTCGGTCAGCGGCAGCAGCCCGAGCATGCTCTTGAGCAGCGTCGACTTCCCGGCGCCGTTGGGACCGACGATCGCGACGAACGATCCCGCTTCGACGGCGAACGACGCGTGGCGCCACACCCAGCGGTCGCCGAAGCGCACGCCCGCGTCATCGAGCTCGATGGCGTACGTCATCGCGACAGCGCGGCTTCTAGACGGCGTACTTGATCGAGCTGCCAGTCTTCGAAACGGCCGTTCGGCGGTACGACCGTTTCCGTGACCGTCACGATCGGTATGCCCCGTGCGCGGGCGCGATCGCGCATGTCCCGCGTGACCGACGTCGAGGTCTGCGTGTTGTACAGCAGGGCGGCGAGGGTGCGCGCCTCGATTTGCCGGTGCAGCGTGAGGACGTCGCCCGCCGGAGGCTCGGTGCCGTCCGCGACCGCCCGCATGAATGCAGGCGGCGTCGTCAGCGTCAGCCCCGCGGCGCTCGTGAGATACTCGACGATGTCCTCGGTTGCTCCGACCCGCCGCCCGCGAAAGCGAGACCTGATCGCGGCAATCCGGCCTTGGTACGGCCGGCACGCCTGCGCGAAGAGGATGCGCTGCCCGCGATAATACGCCGCGCCTGCGGGGTCTATGCGGTCGAGATCGGACTCGATCCGGTCGGCGACGCGCGCGACGGCGGACGGGTCGTACCACACGTGCGGGTTCGCACCGGCCTGCTTTCCGACCACGTCACCGGCGCGTAACAGGACGCGGTCCGCTCTGCCGCCGGCCGCGAGCAGCTTGTCAGCCCACGCGTCGTAGCCGACCCCGTTCAGCACGACGTACCGCGCATCCGCAACCGCGCGCGCAGTTCCGACGTCGCTCTCGAACTCGTGCGGATCGGCGTTCGGATCGGTCAGGATGCTGCGAACCCGTACGCGCGAACCGCCGATCTGCGCGACGACGCTTCCCCAGACGTTTTCGGCGGCGACGACCGGAATCACCGGATTCGCTTGCGGCCTCGGCGCGCTGCAGGCGCTCAAAGCCGCCGCGCAAATGACGGCGCACGCACGCCAGGTCCATTCCATGATGAGAAAGAATTATCATTATCGTGCAAAATGACCTGCCGGATCAGAAGGCAAGACCGCACGGGGAGGGTGAACGCTCCGGAATGGCTCCGAGCGCATCCATCACGCCGGGTTCCGTCACGCCGTTGCGCGACACCCGGCAGCGGCGCGCGATCCGGCTCGCGTTCGAGGAAGCCGAGCGACCGCTCTCGACCGAGCAGCTGCATGCGGTCGCGTCCCGGGAGAGTCGCGGACTCGGCCTAGCGACGGTATACCGATCGATCAAGTCGCTGGTGGACGAGGGCTGGCTGGAGGTCATCGATATCCCCGGGCACGGCGCCTTCTACGAACGCGCAGGGAAGGAGCACCACCATCACTTCGCGTGCGAGAACTGCAGCGAGGTGACCGACCTCGAGGGCTGCAGCAGCGAAGTACGGGTGCGCTTGCCGCGCGGCTACCGCGCCCGCGGGCACGACGTCACGATCTTCGGAACGTGCTCGCGCTGCGCGGAAAAGCGCCGGTCACCCGCTCGGCGCGGGCGCTGAACCTACGACCCGGAGTTGTCCAGCAGGCCGAGCCGCGCGCACTGCGCGACCAGCGCCGCCCGGTTGCGCACGCCGAACGCGGTGAAGATCGCGCGCGTGTGATTGTTGATCGTGTTGAAGCTGCGGCCGAAGTCGGCCGCGATCTCGCGCGCTTTCTTCCCTTCGCACAGCGCGGTCAGCACGCGGCGTTCCGCGGGGGTCAGCTTGGCGAGCGGCAGATCGTCGTCGCCGCGCTGCTCCAGCGCTGTACGAAGCCATGCCTGTGGGGCGTCGCGCAGTGCGTCGAGCGCGATCCGCGTGTAGCGCGCGTCGCCGGTTGCGAGACGCAAATCGTTCGCGGTGAGCGCGACGCGGAGCCGGTAGTTCAGCCGCGTCCACAAGTCGAGCGACTGCTGCAGCGCCGCGACGCCGCGCTTGGCGTCGCCGCCGAGCAGCGCCACCCGCCCGCGCGCGGAGAGTTCCAACGCCTCGACGCGTCGATCGCCCTCGAACGCCAGCATCGCTGTGCGGCGCGGCTTCGAACGGTCGTACAGCGTCATGATGCGCCGCGCCGTCTCGAGCTGCGCCGCGCCGGCCGCCGTGGCGAATCCCAGCAGCGCCGTGCGGCGCTCGACGTCGAGCGCGACCTGGTCGCCGCGCAGCAGCAGCGCGCCGGCGAGCGTGACGTAGCGCGACTCGGAGAAGCGGTCGCCGACCATCCCGGCGATCTTTGCCGCGTGGATGAGCGCAATCGCATGATAACTCGTGTCGACGGTGAGCGTGAGCGCGAGCTGACGTTCGTCCCACGCGCGTTCGACGTCTCCGGCGAGCAGCGAAAGCCACGAGAGGTGCTCGAGCACTTGGAAGCGTTCGATGCGCGTGTCGTCGGTCCAACGGTTCGTTTCGTACTCGCGCCGCACGACGCGGCCTAACCGAATGTCGACCATCTCGGCGGCGATGAAGGCCAGCGCGTGCAGGATCGCGGCGCGGCCCTTCGCGTCGGTCTCCGGCGCGCGGTCGAGCTCGTCGAGCGCCGCGGTGAAATCGTGCGCGGCCGCCGCGTACGCTTCGCGCCGGACGCCGATCCAGCCGAGCAGCTGCAGCAGCCGCGACCGCACGACGCCGGTCGCCGCAGGGAGCGCGGCGTCGACGATCTCCTCCGCATCGGTGACGCGATGGGTGCCCCAGCGGCGCAGCGCGCGATAGTACGCGATTTCGGGCGCACGGCCGGGCGCGCGGCGGGCGGCGGCATCGGCCGCACTATCCAGCAGACGCTCGCCCTCGTCGGCGCGCTCGGTGCGGACGAGCGCGGCGCCCAGCAGCGTCTGCGCGACGATCGTCTCGTCGGGCGTCTTGAGGTCGTCGCCGGCGGCGTCCAGCAGCGCCGGGACCTCCTCCGGCCGGCCGACCGCGAGCAGGGCCCGGGCGCGCAGCACGACCGAGGCCGCGCGGTCCTCACGCCGCTCGAGCCCGACGCCGGCCAGGCTGCGCAGCGCCAGCTCGTATTCTCCGGCGTCCCATGCCGCACGCGCCGCGTCGAGCGGTCCCGGGTGAGGAAGCGCGACCAGTCCGGTACGGCGAGAACTTGCCACGTGCGGTCCCTTAGTCGCCGCCAGGGTGGCGCCTCCCGCGCGGGCGGGCAAGCCCCTGCCGAAACATCGCGGCTCCCGATTCGTTATCGAAACCCATGCCTCTCTTCCGGTTCTTCCTCACCTCGCGGCGGAATCTGGGCCGGGCGCTCGCGCTCGTCCAGGATTCACGCGTGCCCTTGCGCCTCAAGGTTCTGTTGTTCGCGGGCGCCGTCTTCATTCTCTCACCGCTGAACCTCTTGGGCGACATCCCGCTGCTCGGCATCCTCGACGACGTCGCGCTGCTCGGGTTCCTGTTCGCCTGGTTCGTTCGAACGGCCGGTCCCTACGGCGAGGACACCTCGAGGCAGACCTTGATCGTTTCGCGCTGATCCATTGCGCGATAGCCGTCGGGTGAGCCGTCCAGCGGCAGGTTCGACGTGAACACGGGCGAGGGGTCGATCTTCCCGGCGGCGAGCGCGCCCATCAACTCGGGGAGATAGGTTCGCACCGGGGCGAGCGCCCCGCGCAGCGCGACGTTGCCGGAGAAGAGCCGCCGGAACGCGACCGTCTCCATCCCGGCTGGGACGCCGACGAAGCTGACCGTTCCGCCGTCGCGTACGACCTCGAAGGAGAGGTCGAGCGTCGACTGCACGCCGACCGCTTCGACCACGCTGCGCGCGCCGCCGCCCGTAATTTCTTTGATGCGGTCGACCGCGTCCGGCTCGTGCGAATCGATCGTGTGGGTTGCGCCGAACTTGGCCGCGATCCCGAGCCGTCCCGCGTGGTGGCCGACGCACACGATTCGCTCCGCGCCGAGATAGCGCGCCGCGATGACCGCGCACAGCCCGACGGCACCGTCGCCGACGATGACGACGTCGCTGCCGGCGGTCGTACCGGCGGTTTTCACGCCGTGGAATCCGGTCCCCATCACGTCGGTGAGCGCCAGCACGGCGACTCGCTTGGCGGCGTCGGCGCGGATCGCGTCGGGGATGGCGACCAGCGTTGCGTCGGCAAACGGAACGCGCACGAACTCGCCCTGGCCGCCGTCGTTGAGGGCGCCGCCCCAGAAACCGACGCTCGGGCACGACGTCGGAAGGCCTTCGCGGCAGAAACTGCACGAGCCGTCGGCGAACGAGAACGGTGCGGCGACGTAGTCGCCCTTCTTGAAGCCGGTGACGGCCGGGCCGACCTCCTCCACGATGCCGGTGAACTCATGCCCTAGCCGCGACCCGGGCGTCCACGCGGCGATCCCGCGGTACGGCCAGAGATCGGAGCCGCAGATGGCGGCGTTCACGACGCGCACCAGCACGTCAGTCGGCGCTTTGCGCACGGGGTCCGGGACGGTCTCGACGCGCACGTCGCGCGCGCCGTGGAATACGGTGGCCTTCACGAAATACGCAAACCGTGCCGACGGCACACGGGTTGCTTGTCCGGCGACAAGGAAGATCGAGCAGTGCGGCGCTTTCTTACCGCGCTCATCGTCGTGCTCTTCGTCGCCGTCGCCGCCCTGACGGCCGCGTGCGGCGCTTCGGAGCTGCAGCTGGATCCCACCCTCGGCGCCCCCGACCTCTGGTCGCGGGCCGACGTGCTGCAGGATCCGACCGGCACGTGGGACGTGGCGACGGTCGAGGCGCACGGCGCTGAATTCCGTCCCGCCTCGCAGCTGGTCCCGGATCCCGCGACCGGCGGCTTCGCGCCCGCTTCGCTGTGGTTCCGGCTCGCTCCGCGCAGCGGCGATGTTGTGCGCTGGTATCTCATCGTCGACTCGAACGTCGATTCCGGCGAGCTCGTGTATCGTGCGCCGAACGGCCGCGTCGAGCGCAGCGCGTTCGGGATGCGCGTTCCGTACGCCGATCGGCCGTATGCGTCGTACGGCGTCGTCGTCCCGATTCCGGCCGCCGCCCTGCTCGAGGGGACCCTCTACGTGCGTATCGCGTCGCGGTTATCCCGTTTCGGCACGTTCGCGATCCGCTCCGAGGGCTGGCTGCGCGGCGCGGCGGAGCGCGCCGAGCGCGAGCTGCTCGTCCCGCTCGTGCTCACCGCCGGAATGATTTTGGCGCTCGCACTGCTGAATTGCATACTCGCCGTCATGCTGCGCGACGGCATCTACCTGTGGTACGCGGCCGCGATGTTCGCGTTCGTTTTATACGACGCCGCGCAGTCGGGTCTCGCGTGGCAGTTCCTCTGGCCGCGGCTCTCGCTGCCGTACGACATCACGACGTATCTCACCATGATCGCATATTTCGGCTTCGCGGTGGGATTCTGCCGGTCGTTCCTCGACTTGCCGCGCACGGCGCCGCTGCTGTGGCGCGGCATCGTCGCGTGCTTCGCGCTGCTCGCCGCCGAAGAACTCGTCTATGCGTTCGCGCCCAACGCGATCGACCGCGCCGGACTCTATTCCGTCCTCGACCCGCTCGCGACGACGCTGCTGGTGATCGTCGTGTTCGCCGCCGGAATCGCAGCCTGGCGACGGGGAAATCCGCTGGCGCGCTACTACTGCCTGGCCTTCGCCGGCGTGGTGATCGGCATGGCGATCAACGTCAGCGGAGTCTACGACCTCATCCGTCACACCGCGGTGACCGACGCCGCAGCGGGCGCCGGCGTCGCGTGGGAAGCCGTCTTTCTCTCCGTCGCGCTGGCCGATCGGATTCGCGGGCTCAACCTGCGGGCCGCGACGCTGCAGGGCGAACGCGACGCGTTCGAAGTGGTGGCCCTGCGCGACGGTCTCACCGGCGTCGCGAACCGGCGCGCGTTCGAGCTGCGGCTCGACGAGGAATGGCGGCGCGGCGCGCGCACGCACGCTCGCCTCGCCGTCATCATCCTGGACGTCGACCATTTCAAGAAGTACAACGACGCGCTCGGTCACCCGCGCGGCGACCGCGTGCTTTTCCGAGTCGCGCACGCGATCGCCGGTGTGCTGCGCCGGCCCGAAGATCTCGTCGCGCGCTACGGCGGCGAAGAGTTCGTCGTCGTCCTGCCCAACTGCGGCCGCGACGACGCCGCACGGATTGCCGACGAACTGCGCGCCGCGGTGCGCCGGCTCGCGATCCCGCATGCGGCGACGGACTCGGGTTTTCTTACGATCAGCGCCGGCGTCTCGAGCGTCGTCCCACGCCACGACGCGAGCCCGATGGCCTTGATCTCCGCCGCCGACCGCGCGCTCTACGCCGCCAAGCGCGACGGCCGCGACCGCGTCGCCGTCGCGCGCTTGGCCCCGCGCTGGTACGCATGAAGGCGGGTTCGAGTCGGCCGGAAAGGTCGTGCCGGCGTACGGGCAGGCATTGACACCGGCAGGCTTCCCGGCGTCAAATGATCAGACATCGTTCCTTTGGGTCGGCGCCTATGCCGGGCCCGGCTTTGTGTGCGAGGTTGTATGGCGAGGCCCTTGGGCCGGTTAGCCGGCTGGGCGCTCTTCGGTGCGCTGACGTTGGCCGGGTGCGGTGCGACGACGAGCGGCGGGGTCGCTCCGATCGCGAGCGCGACGGCCGGCAGCGAACGTACCGACGCGACCTTCACGTTTACGATGCCCCGTCCGTCACCGGCGCTGGCCGACGCCCGTCGTCCCCAGTACGTGTCCGCCGGAACGCGGTCCGTCCAGTTCGCGGTCGACAGCGTGAACGGCGTTGCGGGGACCGGCCCGCCGGCAGACTTCGAGATCGGCCCCGATCCGCTCGCGTCGGGCTGTGTCGTCGACCCGGCGAACCCCACCGACGTCAGCTGCACGGTCTCGGTGCCGCTGCCCTACGGTACCGTCGACGTCACGATCATCACGTATGCCGGGCCCAACGGCACCGGGAATCTGATCTCGCGCGGACGGTCAGCGGTCACGGTCGTGCCCGGCGCCGCGAACGGCCCGCCAAGTCCCGGCTACGCGGTCGTGCTCGACGCGCAGCCGTACCAACACGCCGCGAACGTCGTCAATACGGACATGAACACGACGCTCGTTATTCCGCTCGCTTTCACCGACGGGGCCAATCACGTCATTCCGACGGGAGCACCCGGTGCCCCGAAAGCCGTCCTCGACACGACGACCGCACCGTCGGCCGGCCAGATTGTGCTCAGTCCCGACGGAACATCCGTCAGCTTCATTCCAGCGAATTCCTATACCGGATCCACGTCCTTCAAGTACCACGGCGTCGGCGCGCATCCGGGCGACGGAATCACCCCCACGGTCCCGGGAACCTTGACGATCAACGTCCTCTCAGTGAACTAGCGCCCTACCCGCAAGGACGCCGCGCGTGAATGCCGCAGCGATGCTCGCGCTCGCCCACCGTTGGCGGCGAGAGTGCGCTGAAACAAGAAGCGCGTGCGTGCTGTACCTGCAGCGTGAAGACGCTCACCGCGCTGTTCCTGTTCATGCTCTGCCTCGCGCCGGCCGTTGGCAGTGCAGGAACCCTTCCACCGGGCCTTTATGGCAATGCTTCGGGCGGCCGGCTCTACGTAGGCGTGGAAAACGAACGACCGGATCCCGCGGTGAATCAGTATTTCGATCCTCAGACGCAGCGCGTCGGCGATCTGACGGGCACGGCGACGTTGTCGTTGCGAAGAGGGATCAACGAGGAACGTCGGATCGTTCGTGCACGGAACGATACGGTCGCGGCTTCACTCTACTACACGAACACCCGCAAGCGTGCCACGGTTATCCTGATTCATGGAAATGATGCAGAGACCCGGGAAATGGGGTTCGTCATCCCCTACCTCGTGCTCAACGGCATCAACGTCATCAGCTACGATCAGCGCGGAACGGGGCAATCCTCGGGAAACTGGCAGCTCAACGGGCCGGTGCAGCGCGCAAGGGACGTGGAGGCGATATACGACGCATTTAGGGAAGACCGGCATGTTGATGGAAAGCGGCTAGGGGTTTGGGGGTTCAGCAACGGAGGCTGGACAGCGCCGATCGTCGCTGCGCGGCGGCCCGTCGCCTTCATGATCCTCAAGAGCGCACCAGTTTTGAGCGTCGCAAGCAACGTTGACTATGAGGTCACGCAGCGAATGCACCGCCGCCACTTCGGTGCAGCAGCGGTCTCTGCGGCGCTCGAAACCGTGCATACGATACTTGCTGCGCTTTCCGGCCGCGCGTCATGGGACGCGGCCCGCCGGAGCTATGCCTCCGCGAGCGCTCAGCCTTGGTTTCGAGACTCCGAGATGCCGCCAAATCTGCACTTTCCGATTCAGGGACCGATGGCGGATGGTTTGCGGCGCGCGCTGCTCTACGATCCGGCAGACGCGTTGCTGCAGGTTCGGACGCCCACCCTCGCCCTGTACGGAGCACGCGATCGGAATGTCGAAGCAGGCCACGCATCCCGGACGTTGCAGTCCAGTTTCTCTCGCGCCGGGATGCTCGACTTCACGATGCACGTCTACGCGAATGCCGGGCATACCTTGACGGTATCGGCGACCGGCTTCAGGCCCAGCCTGCCGGAGCGCCTGACTTCGGGCTATCCGGAAGTGATGATT
Source organism: Vulcanimicrobiota bacterium (assembly GCA_028287545.1). The sequence goes on from JAQBPL010000313.1 coordinate 12,915, forward strand.
CAATGGCTGAACCAGCGGGGCTTTCTGCGCTGAGCCCACCTGGTATGATCGGATCATGATCAGCGTCGGGACGTGCGGGTTCTCGTACAAGGACTGGGTCGGCCCGGTCTATCCCGCGGGCACGAAGCCTGCCGACATGCTGCCGCTGTACGCAGCGGAGTTCCCCGTGGTCGAGATCGATTCGACGTACTACGGCGTACCGAAGCCGGAAACGGTCGCGTCGTGGGTCGCCCGAACGCCCGACGAGTTCCGTTTTTCGGCAAAGGTCCCCGGCGCGGGAACGCACGTGCCGAAACCGATGCTCGGCACCGTGCACGACGACGTGCGCCTATTCGGCGAGAATCTGCGGCCGCTCACCTCGAGTGGAAAGTTCGCGTGCGCGCTGATGCAGTTTCCCAACTCCTTCCGGCCGAGCGAAGAGGCGGAACGGCACCTTCGGGCGCTGCGCGAGACGCTTGCCGACATGCCGCTGGTGGCGGAGTTTCGCCACCGGGAATGGCAGACGCACGACACGCTCGAGCTGCTGCGCGGGCTTCGCATCGGGCTGGTCGCCGTCGACGAACCACGGTACAAATCGTTACCGCGCCCCAGTACCGACGCGACGTCGGAGATCGCGTACGTGCGGTTCCACGGCCGCAACTACCAAGACTGGTGGAAGGGGGACAACGTAACGCGCTACGACTACCTCTATACCGCCGAGGAACTGGAGCCGTGGGCCGACCGGCTGGCCGATCTCGCGTCGCAACCGGACGTCAAAGAAGTGTTCGCATTCTTCAACAACCATGCGCGCGGCCAAGCCGCGCGCAATGCGGAGCTGTTCGAGGCGATGCTGGCAACCCGGCTCCCAGGGCACGTGCGGTCTAGTGCTTGACCTTCTCGTGCCTCGCGCTCGCGGGCTTGACCTTGTCGTGCTTGAACCCGTCGATCATGCCGTGTAACTCGGCAGCCGCGTTTTCGATGTCGAAGTGTTTGTATTGTCCGGCCCGGCTTTCCGCGCTGAGGACGCCGCAGCGGTGAACCTTCTCGAAGTCACCGTACGGGAATTCGTACCTCGCTTTCGTGTCCTCCGCCTCCTGGTCGTTGACTCCTAAGAACCACTTCGCGTATTCACCGAATCCGCGCCGTTCGACGAACTCGTTTTCCTTCCGCGCGGAGGGCCGATGCTCGCTCCAAGCGTCCCGTTCGTCGTTGACAAATTGCCCGTGTTCCACGAGTCCCTTCGCATGTTCGAAGGCTCGCTTATTCAACACCACTGCCACAACGGTTCACTTCCTCTCGACGCCGTCATGCTACCCACACAGCAGCGGTCGCGAGGAAGTCTCCGAACGCCCGGCGTCTCAGCGCAAGATGCCGGTGTGGCCCAGCGAGTAGCGGCCCGGTTGCGGCCAGACGGTGAGGCCGTGCGGCTCGAGACCGACCGGAATCTTGCGAACCTTTCCGCTCGTCGTGTCGATGGCGTAGACGACGTTGTCGAACCGCCCCGAGAGCCACAGAAAGCGCCCGTCTGCGCTGACGTTGCCCATGTCCGGACTGCCGCCGCCCGGGATCGGCCAGTGCGCGATCACCGCGCGGCTGGCAAAGTCGATCACCGAGACGCTCCCGGCTTTGCCGTTGCGGGTGCTGTGGACTCTGTGCGAGCCGCGGTTCGACACGTAGAGCTTCGTGCCGTCCCGGCTCGGATAGAGGCCGTGAGGCCCGACGCCGGTGGCGATGAAGCCGATCTCTTTGAAGCGGTCGCCGTCGACCACGGTCACGCCGTCGGCACGCATGTCCGCGACGAAGAACGTCCGCCCGTTCGGACCGGCGCGCACGTCCTGCGGCATCCCGCCGCGGGAAAGCTTCAGGTAGCCGATCACCGTACGATGCACGGTGTCGATCTTGACCAGGCGGCCGGTGAACTCGCAGGTGAAGATCGCGTAGCGCCCGTCGACGGAGTAATCCGCGTGGTTGATGCCGGCGCAACCGGGCGTGCGGAGCGAGGCTTGCAATGCCATGGTGTGCGGATTCCGAAAGTCCAGCCGCTTGCGCGCCTCTGCGACCACGATCGCCGACTTGCCGTCCGGCGTGAAGTACATGTTGTATGGATCGTCCACCGCGATCGAGGGACCGGGCTTGCCGGTTCGCGGATCGATCGGCGTCACGCTGCCGTACTTGCGGCCCTCCGCGTTGTTGGTGACCCATAACGTGCGCAGGTCCCACGACGGCACGACGTGCTGCGGCCCGCGGCCGACGTTGAAGCGGCCGACGACTTTGAAGTCGGCAGGGTCGATCACGTACACGTCGTGCGAACGCAGGTTCGGGACGTACACGCGCGGCAGGTCGTGCGCGACCTTCGCAGCGATGCCGCCGCTTCCGGCTGCGCTGAAGATGTTCTGCGGATCGCGGACGGGCGGCATCCCGGGTATCGTCGAGACGCCGCGCACGGCACGCGCCGGCGAGGGTGACGGTGAAGGCGGCGGCGTCTCGGATTTCCGGGGAGCACATCCCAGCCCGATCGCGACGAGAACGCCGACCGCGCCAAGGGTCAGCCTCATTCTCGACAATGGCGATCCACCGTTTCCGCGTGCAAAGGAAGCGTCTTTACGAACGCTGGCGAGGACGATGCGTCGTAGCGCGTCGGATCGCCTGCACGGTCTGCGAGACCTGTGCGTCCACGCCCAGGCGGCCCAACTCCGCGGTCGACTTCCGCGGGTCGCCGCCGTAGACGCCGAGCGAGGCGTCCGGTTTGGCCGCGGACCGAAGCTGCTGCAGGCGAACCATCGAGGGATCGGTCGCGAGCATCAGCGAGGTGTCGCTCAGGTCCGCATGCGTGCCGACATCCGCGCCGAGTCCGCGCGCCTTCAACTCTTGCGCGAAGACGTCGAGCGCTCGATAGTACTCCGGAACGTCGATCGCGCGCGCGCCGTTCGCCGCCCAACGCCGGTTGAGCCGGTCCGCCACCGCCTTGAGGTTCGACTGGTAACCGCCGTGATCGCCCAGCAGCACGACGTCTCTGAATCCGTGCACGCGGAAACTCTCTGCCGCCGATTCGAGCGTCTTCTCGAACACGTCGTCCGGTACCGTGATCGTGCCCGGAAAGCGCATGTGCGACGTCGGCGGGTCGACCGATCCTTCGGGGACGTACGCGATCACCGGCGCGACGAGCGCGTTGCCGAGCGTGCGCGCGATCCGTTCGGAGAGGATCGCGACCCGCCGGTTGTGCTTGCCGACGGCGATGAACGGGCCGCTCTGCTCCGTGCCGCCGACGGGGATGATGATCGTGGTGACGCCGCCGTGCACGGCATCGCGAATTTCGGTCCACGTCAGTTGCTCCACCAGCACGGAGCCCGGTCCCGTGGCCTGTGCGGTTCGCGGCGCGCCGAGCAGCGAACCGCACAGCGCGGCGAGAGCAAACCCTGTTGCGTTGCGCAGCAGTAAGCGAAGCCTAGCGACCATTATGGGGGTAAGCTACGCCGGTACCAGCCGGTCGAAGACCGCGTCGCGCAAGGCACTCGGCGGGATCAAGCCCTGGTCGAGGATGAAGTCGTGGAACGCGCGCTGGTCGAACCGCTTGCCGAGCGCCGCTTCGACCTCGGCGCGCAGCGCGACGAGCTGGACGTAGCCGTAGAAGTACGACGTCGCCTGTCCGGGCGCGCGGAACGTGTAGCGCTCGACTTCGCTGCGCGCGAACGTCGGCGAGTAGGTGATCTCGCGCTCGAGGAACGCTTGCGCCTCGGCGGGCGTGAGGGCTCCGCTCTGCAGCTCCGGATCGAGGAACGCGCGAGCCGCGCGGTGCAGGCGCATCTGCAGCGAGCAGAGCTGACCCGCGATGGGCATGAACGGCAGAACGAGCGCTTCGGCGTACAGTGCCCAGCCCTCGACGTTGACCGAGTTGAACGCGAACGCGGCCCGCGCGAGCGAGAGCTCGCCCTCGAGCATGCGGTCGAACTGCACTTCGTGGCCGGGCCGCGCTTCGTGCGCGGTCAGCGTCCACGTCACCGCATCGTGGGTGAAATCGTCGGACCGTTCGGTCGCGCTTCCGCCCGCCGCCGGCGGGACGTCGAGCGGGAGGACGAACTCGCCGACCTGACCGGTGTTGCCGATCAGCGGCGCGGGGTTCATGTGGGCGACCGGCGATTCGGCGCTCTCGGCCAGCGATGCGACGCGAATCCGCGCCGGACGGTCGGGGAGCGAGACCAGTCCTTCGCGCCGAACGATCGCTTCGATCTCGGCGAGGCGCGCGCGGTAGAACGCCATGATCGCGTCGGCACCGCCGTTGATTTGGGTGCGCTTCAGCGCGCGGATCACGTCGCGGTAGTCGTGCGCGTCGATCCCGAGCTCGGCGGCGACCCGCGGTGCGAGCGCCTGCATCTCGGCCTGGATCGCGTCGAACGCGGCGTGCGCGCGCGCGGCGAGGTCGGCGGGCGAGATGTCGACGCCGACGTGGCGCAGCGCGTGCGCGTATACGTCCGGCGGCAGACGGTGGTCTTTGCGCGCGCGCGGGAGCAGTTCTCGGCTGACGAACGCCGCGTACGCCTCGCACTGCCGCTGGAGCAGCGCGAACGGTTCTTGCCAGCCGTCCAAGCCGCTGCTGGCCAGCATCTCGCCGATCCCGGCGATCAGCACCGGACCGAGCGCGAGCGCGGTGCGCACTTCGACGTCGTAGGGTCCCGCGAGATGCGCAAGATCCAGTCGCGCGCGCGTCTCGTGCTCGGCCGCTTGTGCCAGAGCGACCGTCCCCGGCTCCAGGCCGGTATATCGGCGGAGCCGCACGAGGGCCAAGCGCTTGCGTTCGATCGGGTTCTGCTCGTCGAGCAGCACGCGCAGGCCGAGGAACGCGGTCTTCGCGACGTCGATCAGCGAGAGCAGCTGCGCGTCGGCGACCGCGAGCCCCGCTTCGATGTCGGCGACGCGGCGGCGCATGATCTCGATGTCCTCGCGCAAGTGCGGATCGGTCTCGCGCGCGGCGGCGGCGTCGAGCGCGGCATTGGCGCGCGCCGCGGCGGCGCGGACGCGGTCGCGCCAGCCTTCGCTCACGTCGATCGTGTACGGGTCGGCCAGGCTCAGACCCATGTCCGAGGCGCCTTCCGGACCGGCGGCGATGACGAGGTCGACCACGGGCGCGGCGATCTCGTCGCTGCGCAGGATCCAGTCGGGTTTCACAAGCTCCAGCTTCCTACGTTCCAAAAATCACTGACCGCCTGCGCCGGTTTCACCCCGTGCAGGTCGCTGTTCCAGGCGTTCACGTTCGCGCGCCAGACGATGGTATGCGAGGGGAGAACCTCGCCGATGCGCCGCTCGAGCTGCGCGTAGAGCGCTTTGCGCTGCCGGCGATCGTACGTCGCGTCGGCCTGCTGCTGGAGCCGGCCGATCTGCTCGTCGACGACGCCCGAATAGTTGGCGCCGTGCGGCGGAATGTACCCCGGGCCGATCGTTTGGCTGTCGTCGGGATCGGGGTTCTTCGTCCACGCGTAGATGCCCATATCGAACTTGCCGGTCGCGAGCAGCCCGCCGGCACCGTACGGAGCGAAGAGCATGTTCGCCGGGGCGTTGTGCACCTGCACGTCGATCCCGACGGCGCGCAGTTGCTGCTGGATGACGACCTCGGCGTTCTGGCGCGTGATCACTCCCGCGACCGTGGACATCTCGGCCTCGAGCCGCTTCCCGTCCTTCATCCGAATTCCGTCGGGACCGGGCTTCCAGCCGGCAGCCTCGAGCAGCGCTCGCGCGCGGGCCGGATCGTACGGCGTCGGGTCGGGCTGCGCCGTGTACGCCCACGAGCGCGGATAGATGTCGCCCCAGTCGGCGAGGTCGACGTCGAGGTAGGTCGTGCGCGCGAGCGTCGGCCAGTCGATCGCGTACCCCGCGGCGCGCCGCACCTGCACGTCGGAGAACGGCGCGCGGCGCGCGTTGAAGACCACCATCTCGTATTGTGCGGAGGGGATCGCGCTGGTTTCGACGCCGTCCATGGCGCGCAGTTCGCGGTACTGCTGTTCCGGTGCGCTATAGTAGAAGTCGATCTCGTGCGTGCGCAGCGCGATGAGCAGCGTGTTCTCGCTCGGGATGATGCGGTACGTCACGCGCTTGAGTCCGGGCCTGCCGCCGAACCAATACGGGTTCGGCACCATCTCGATCGTGGTGTTGCTCTCGTAGGAAGCGATCGCGTACGGGCCGCTGCCGATCGGCTTGCTGTTGTAGGGATCGCGATTGAGATCGGACTTCCCGGCGAGCAGGTGCTTGGGGAGGATGGCGCCCTGCACGCCGCAGCGGAAGAAGTTCGCGACGAACGGTGCGGAGGGCGCTCGCAGCCGCACGACGACGGTGTACGGATCTTTCGCGACGACGCTTTGCGCTTGGTCGTACGGGAAGTGGTACGGCACGTTGTTGCGCGGGTTCATCACCTGCGCGAAGGTGAACGCGACGTCGTCGGCCGTCAGCGGCACGCCGTCGGAGAACCGCACGCCTCGGCGCACGTGGTAGACGATCGTCTTGCCGTCGGCGGAGATGCCGCCGTTCTCGCGGGTTGGAACGACCGTCGCGGCGTCGGGGATCGCTTCACCGCGTTCGTCGAAGCGGATCAGCCCGTCGAAGACGAACTGCGCGAGGTCCGAACCGGCGGCTTGCCCCGAGAGGAGCGGGTTCAGGTTGTCGATCGTGCGCAGCGCGCCGATGCGAACGTGCCCCGCTTGTGTCCACGGATGCTGCGCGGCGGCGGGCGACGCAGCTTCCGTCAAGGAGACGACAACTGCGAGCGCGCCGGCTGCGAGCCGCATCCCGGTCAGAGAGCGGGAACGCACCTAGCCCCGGTTGTCGCGCGTGCGCCGGCCGCGCCGGCGCTTGCCGCCCGTCTTCTCGGCGGAGGGGCCTCCGCCACCCGCGGCGGGCTTCGCCGCGGGCCGCGCGGTCGCGCCGCTCGCCGGGATCGAGGTGTAGCCGGAGAGCATTTCGTCGACCCGCTGGTACGCGCTGCCGAGCGCCCCGGGCAGCGACGAGCTCACTTCGATCACGCGCTCGGGAAGATCTTCGGTCGAATACAGCGTGACGTACTTCTGATCGTCGCGTTTGACGTCGATGCGGCGGCGCTCCCAGCGCACGGTTTTGGGATCGACGCTGAGCATGCGGGTGGCGAACCGGTCGGCGTCTTCGTGCGGCGCGATGCGGCGCGCCTCGGTCACCCACTGGTCCCACTTCGTCGCGAAGTCGGGGATCTGGCGGCCCCGGCGGTCGAACGCGACCCGGGTCGGCGGCAGCTCGAGCCGCCAATGATCGACCGGGTCGATCGCCTGCCACGTCGGCTTGATCTCGCGCGGCGCAGACGTCGCGTCGATCTCGACGAGCGCCGTCTCGATGTCTTCCGCGCTGCGCACTTTCGCCGCGCGCTTGGGATCGCGGCGGAGCAGCTCTTCGAACTTTTCGGCGACCTGCGCGGTCATGCGGCCCTGCGCGTCGATGTGCGGCGGCAGTCCGTACAGCGAGGGCACCGTGACCAGCTCGTGACGCTGCGCCTGGTCGACCAGGTCGATGACGATGGCGGCGGGTTTGGGCGACTTCTCGATCAGCTCGCGGCGTTCGAGCGCGCTTCCCGTATGCGAGAGCGCGCCGGCGATCTCGTCGACGGGGCGCAGGGCGCGGCCGGTGATCTGCGTGTACAGCGTCGTCGACTTCGTCGGCCGCGCGTTGAGGATCACCTGGACGGACGGAACGTCGAACCCTTCGAGGTACAAGCCGCAGTTGACCAGCACGTCGATCCCGTCGCCGCGAAAATCGCGCACGATCCGCTCGCGCTCGTCGCGCGGCGTTTCGCCGGAGGCCCATTCGGCCCGGACGTCGTTGGCGACGAACTCCTCCGCGATGTCGCGCGCGTGCTCGACCGAGGCGGTGAAGACGAGCGACTTGAGGCCCGGGGTGTGCTGCTTGTACGCGGCGACGATGCGGGCGTTGCGATCGACGGTGTTGACCGCCGCGGCCAGCTGACCGATCACGAAGTCGCCGCCGCGTGAGGCGACGTCGTCGAGGTTCGTGGTAGTAGCGACCGCATAGGACTTGACCGGCACGAGGTAGCCCGCGTCGATCGCCTTACGAGCGTCCATCGTGTAGACGATCTTCTCGAAGACGTCGACCAGCCGGACGCCGTCGCCGCGATTCGGCGTCGCGGTGAAACCCAGGATCATCGCTTCGGGGCGCTGCGCGAGCACGGCGTCGACGATCGCCCGGTACGACGGCGCCGCGGCGTGGTGCGCTTCGTCGATCACGAAGAGCGAGATGCGGCGGTGGAAGCGCTTGACGAACTCTTCGAGCCGCTTCTCGGCCAGCGTCTGCACCGTGGCGA
>JAQBPL010000172.1 GCA_028287545.1 Vulcanimicrobiota bacterium
CGATGCCGTGAATTTCAACGCCGATATTCGCAAGAGCGCGACCGATCTCTGACGACCGCGCGCGCGCCGTACAGAGAGAAGCCTAAACCCGTAGCGTGCGCAGCGTCGTCGCGGTTCCGCCGACGAGCACGCGCTGCGGTTCCACGCGCGCGAGCAGTTCGCTCGGTGAGGGCTGCGGGGAGAGCGCGCCTTGCAAGAACCGGAACGCCGCGTTCTCGCGGCCCTGCGCGAGCGTTCCGGCGAGCAGTCCCGCCGCCATCCCGGTCGCGGGCTCTTCGGGGATGCCGTAGCCCGGTGCGAACATGCGGATCGTCGCGTCGTACCCGCCCTCGCCCGGCGCGTAGACGTAGAATCCGATTGCGTCGATCTCCTCGGTGAGCGATTGCAGCGCGGGCGCATTGGGGACGATCGCGGAGAGCTCCGCGCGATCCACCGGCACCAGGATGAAGCGCACGCCGTGGTCGGCGACAACGGGCTCGGCCGCGATCGCTCCGGCCGGAATCGCGAGGGCCGCCGCGACCTCCGCCATCCGGCCGAACGGGCGCACTGCGGGACGCGGCTGTTCCATGAACACGTGCTCGCCTTCGAGGAAGATCGCGCGGTCGCCGATGATCGTGCGCTTGACGGCGGTCGTCCCGGCGAGCTCGCCGCGCTGCGCGAGGAGCGCAAACGTCGCGACCGTCGCGTGTCCGCAGTCCGGAACCTGCTTGACCGGCGTGTAGAACTCCACGGCGAACGCTCCGTCCGCGACGCGCTCGACGAAGGCGGTCTCGGGTGCCCCCACGGCCGTCGCGACGCGCTGCCGCTCGGCGGACGAGAGCCCCGCGGCGTCGAGCACGACGCCGGCGGGATTGCCGCCGCCACCATCCTTCGTGAACGCGGCGACCAGCTCGACGTCGACGGTGCGGGGCAGGGTGGTGGACGAATCGCTCATGACCCCATGATGGCTGCCGGCCCGGTCGCGCGCAAGGTCCAATCCCGCATCTCCGGAGGCGATGTGAACTGCCGGTTGGCAGACAGCCGGCGCGCCGCACGTTATCGTCGTGCCGGTGACCAGATGAGGAACGATGTTGTATCAGCAGTCGAGTACGAGGTGCGCGGCGAGATCCCGGTCGGGCCTGAGGCAGAACACGCGTCGAATGCCGCGCTCGCGTTCGGGGGGCTGACGTGCACGGTCAAGTCCGTGTCGTCTTCCCGAAACAGCGCCCTCCACGTCAGGTCGTCACGGCACCTGTTTGCGAGTATGCTGGGCGGCAGCCGCGACGAGACCGCTCGCGAGTGGTGGAGCGGAACACCGTCAGTGCCGCGCCGCGTGGGTCGCACGGATGAGGCGCTGCTCGTCCCGAAAGACACGGATTTTCGCGCGCGGTACGACGGGCATGCCGACTACCGCCTCCTCGTCTGCGAGATCGATGACGCAGCCTTCGCGCGAGTTCTCTGCGACCAGACCGATGGGTCCCAGCTGCGCGCGTACAGCGGCCCCAGCCCCATCGACATTTCCTTCGCGAAGCGCATTGAAGCGTTTTGCGTTGCGCCGCCCCGGGCGTTTCCGGTCCGCTACGGCGACGCGTTGGCATCGCTCCTCGTTTTGGATCTGTTCGCCGCCTTATCTGCCGAGCCGTCCTCGCTCGTGACGGCCGGACGCGCTGGTTCCACGCGCTTCGAGCGCGTCCTCGAATTCATCGAAGAACACATCGAGCGCGACATCCGCCTCGCCGAGCTGGCGTCGCTGGAAGGGCTCAGCGTCACGCGCTTCGCGCATGCGTTCAAGGCAGAGTATGGCATCTCGCCCTATCGCTACATCCTCCAACGGCAGATCGACCGATCGAAACAATTGCTGCGGACGACCGACCTGACGATCGCAGGAGTCGCGGAGCGCTCGGGCTTTTCGAGTCAGAGCAGATTCTCCAGCATGTTCGCGCGTCATGTGGGAGCGCCACCGTCCGTATATCGTTCCGGCAAGTTCAACCCGGTTCACTCTCTGGTCAAGTAGCGCGGCAGAGAGCGCGCGTCACGCGGATCGTTTCCGCACCGCTCGATGCGGCGCGGAAGATATATGCACCGCGCAAATTCCGCCGGCGTTCGCCGATTGCATTGAGTATGGAACGACAGCAGGTTCGTCAGAATCCGCCGCGCGTCGCGCTGATCGCGCACGACGCGCGCAAAGCCGACATGACGGAGTGGGCGACCTTCAATCGTGGGACGCTCAGCCGCTGCGAGCTTGTCGCGACGGGCACGACCGGTGCGACGGTCGCCAAGGAAACGGGCCTCGCGATCGAGCTGCTGCTCTCCGGCCCGCTCGGCGGCGACGCGCAAGTCGGCGCGCTGCTGGTGGGCGCGCGCCTCGATCTCGTCGTCTTCTTCTGGGATCCGCTCACCACGCAGCCGCACGACGTCGACGTCAAAGCGCTCTTGCGCCTCGCCGTACTCTACAACGTGCCGATCGCGTGCAATCGCTCGACGGCCGACTTCCTGATCTCCTCGCCGCTCTTCCTCGACAACGACCACCTCGACCAGCGCCGCTCCGCCCACGCATTGTTGTCACCCTGAGCTTGTCGAAGGGCCCCCGTCGCGCAGCGTGCCTGGCGATCAACGTTTCTCGTAAGGTACGGTTGGTGACGCGGGCCCTTCGACAAGCTCAGGGTGACACGGTTGGTGCTCAGGGTGACACGATATTAGGTCAGAGCGGCGCTTGTGAGATGTGCTGGGCGTATTGGCGGTCGTCGAAGTACCAGGCGGGGAGCGTGTCGGGGAACTTGATGTCGCTGAACGTGAAGTCGACTTCCTTGCCGTCGTCGTTGTATCCGCCGCCGACGTCGCCGTGGAGACGCGTGACGACCGGATACCCCTGCACGTTGCCCATCGTGATCGTGAACGTGACCGGGTAGACTTTCTCGGCCCTGCCGCCGCCGGTGAGGAAGAGCTTGTCGGTCGCGATCAGCTTGTGCAGCTCCAGCGTCTTGCGGTCGACGAAGATCTCGCGCAAGCGGTTGCGCTCGACGTCGCGTACCGGCGTGATGTGCAGGTGCAGTTCGTCGCCTTCGACGTCGACCGACTGCACGTTGTAGTCGAGCTCGACCAAGGTGCGCACGCCGCCGATGATCGGCAGCTGCGTGTAGCGCGGCTCGGGCGTCGGCACCTCGCTGACCGGATGCGGGCGCGCCGGCGCGGGTTCGAACACGTCGGCGGTCGGAGGGCCGGGATCGCGCGCTTCGTTGAACGCCGGGCGGTCGAATTTCATGTCGCCGCGCGCGAAATCGCGAAACACGAGGCGCGTGAGCGCGGCGCGGTCGGTATTGCGCACCCAGACGTGCACCGTGTAGCTTCCGACGGGGTCGATGTAGCCGTTCGTCGCCATCTGCTTGCGCACGAGCGTGTACGACTCGTACGGTGGGGGCGGGCGGTGCGAGCGGAACTGCAAACGGATCAAGCCGAGCAGACGCTGCGGCGTGGGTGTCGGGTCCGCCGCGGGCTGCGCGGTGGGCGCCGCTAGCGCGGCCGCAAGGATCACGGAGGCCAGCATCCGGGGTGCTACGGCATCCTACGGAGGTTGGCCCGCCATCCTTGCTTGAATGGCCGGGGAATGACGCCGGTTCTTCGCACGGCCGCCGCTTGTATTGCGGCGCTGATCGTTCTGCCGGGCGCGGCGAGCGCACCGCGCGCGACGACGCCCGAGGACATCACGCGCATCGCGTACGTCGGGTCCGCGACGATCTCGCACCGCGGCGACCGGGTGGCCTTCGTCGTCACCCGACTCGACGCGGCGGAGAACCGCTACCGGCGCAACCTCTGGGTCGTGCGTGCGGACGGAACGGGCCTGCGTCAGCTGACGAGGGGAGACGGCGACGTCGACCCGCAGTGGTCACCCGATGACCGGACCATCGCCTTCACCGGCACCCGTCCGCAGACGCCGCAGATCTACACGATCGCCCTCGACGGGGGCGAAGCCCGCAAGCTGACCGCCGAGGAGAAGGGCGCCTCCGCGCCGCGCTGGTCGCACGACGGGACGCGCATCGCCTACAGCGCGACGTTCGAAGACGCCGCGGTGAAGACGCGGCTGGATGCGGCCGCCGCCGGCGGAACGCTCGGTCCGAAGCACGCGACGAGCGACGTGCGCGTGACCGACCGGCTCGATTTCGAAGAGAACGGTTCGGGCGAAACCTTCAACAAGCACGCGCACCTGCTGGTGATGCGCGCCGACGGCGGCGGACGCACGCAGCTCACCCCGCTCTCGGCGTGGTCGGAGACGCAGGCTGCCTGGTCGTACGACGATCGCAGCATCGCGTTCGTCTCGCTGCGCCGGCCGGTCGACCCGGATCGCATCGACGCCGACGTCTACGTCGTGCCGGCGGGCGGCGGCGCGCTGCGACGCGTCCCGCTGCGGCATCGCGGGAACGCGGCGCCGGCGTGGTCGCACGACTCGCGCGCGCTGTTCGTGGGCGTCGTCTCGCGGAACGATCCTTCGGCGCTGCCGGGCGTCGATCGGGTCGCGCTCGACGGCA
>JAQBPL010000322.1 GCA_028287545.1 Vulcanimicrobiota bacterium
CGCTCAAGACGGCGTTTCTCGCGACCGGAAAGCCGCGCGTGATCGCCTATCGCGGCGCGTATCACGGCCTCTCGCCCGGCGCGCTGCAGGTCGGCGGGATCGAGAAGTTCCGCACACCGTTCGCGCCCCTGATCGCCGACCTCGCGACGTTTCTCCCATTTCCCGGCATGTCGACCAGCGCCGCCGACGCGCTGGACGAAGTCCGCGAAGCGCTCGCGACCGATCCGGACATCGGCGCGATCGTCGTCGAACCCATTCAAGGACGCGGCGGCGTCATCGTGCCGCCGGACGGTTTTCTCACCGGCCTGCGCGCACTGTGCGACGAGCGCGGCGTGCTGCTGATCCTCGATGAGATCTACACCGGCTTCGGACGCACCGGCACGATGTTCGCGTGCGAGCGCGAAGGCGTCGTCCCCGACCTTCTCTGCGTCGGGAAAGCGCTCGGCGGAGGCGTCCCGATCTCGGCGACGATCGGGACCGCGCGCGTGATGGACGCCTGGCCGATCAGTACCGGCGAAGCGCTGCACACCTCGACGTTCCTCGGCAACCCGCTCGCGTGCGCGGCCGCGCTCGCGAACCTCGACCAGTTGGCCGAGCTCGATCTCGTCGCACGCGTGCGCGCGCGCGAACCGCAGCTCGCGGCGCGGCTGCGCGAACTCCTGCGCTACTCTACCGTGACCGACGTCCGCGGACGCGGCTTCCTGTGGGGCATAGAGTTCGCTGACGCCGCGCTCGCGAATCGCGTCGTCGTGCGCGGCCTGGCCCTGGGCGTCGTGCTGCTGCAGTCGGGCCCCACCGGGACCTCGATCACGATCGCGCCGCCGCTGACGATCGACGATCGGCAACTCGCACGTGCTCTCGCGTTGTTCGAGCAGGCGGTGCAGCAAACGGAGGAGTCACGATGAGCAAGCTTCGGGTCGGAATCGTCGGCACGGGATTCGGTGCCGCGGTGCACGCGCCCGCGTTCTCGCTGCATCCGCGGTTCGAGGTCGTCGCGATCGCGGCGCCGACGAGCGCCGAGCGAGTCGCCCGCGAGCGCAAGATCCCGCACGCCTTTCCCTCGACCGACGCGATGCTGGCGGGCGTGGAGCTCGACGTAGTGGCGGTCGCCTCGCCTCCGTTCGACCATCATCCCTCCGTCCTCGCGGCTCTCGCCGCGGGCAAGCACGTGCTCTGCGAAAAGCCTTTCGCGCTCACCGTCGCGCAAGCCGAAGAGATGGTCGCCGCCGCGGAACGGGCCAAGACGGCCACGGCAATGGCGTTCGAGTTTCGCTACGTGCCGACCGTCCGCGCTATCCTCGAGCTGATCGAAAACCGCCACGTCGGCGCGCTGCGCGAGATCGAAGTCGCGCGCATGAGCAGCGAGCTGCTGGAGCGCAACACGAGCCGCAAGCGCGGCTGGTGGTTCTCGCGTGAAGCCGGCGGCGGAATCGCCAACGCCGTGATGCCGCACTTCTTCGACCTCGCGAACCAATTCGCCGGCCGAGCGCCGCAGCGAACGCTCGGCCTGCTGCGCACCGCGAACCCGCGCCGCACCGACGACGAGGGAACCTTCGAGAGCACGGTCGCCGACGGCGCGTTCGCATGGGTCGACTACGGTGACGGCGTGATCGCGCGGGTTAGCTCCGATTCGACGACGGTCGTCGATTCGCTGAGCGTCGGCGTCCACGGTGAGGTCCGCAGCGCGATCGCGGCCGGCACGTGGTTCGCGGACCTGACGCTCTTCGCGATCGCCCCCGACGAACAGGACGAGTTGGAGATCAAAGGCTCGCCGCACGCCAAGCACGCGACCATCGCCCCGAACGTCCCCTGGTTTCTCTCGCTGCTCGACGCGTTCGCCATCCGTATCGATACCGGCGGCGGCGACGCGCCGACCTTCGCCGACGGCCTCGAAGTGCAGCGGCAACTCGAGGCCATCGGCTACGGCGCGTAGCTACGGCAGGACGTACCCGGCGCTCACCGGCTGCAGCGTGACCGTGCCGATCACGCACGCGGCAGTCACCGAGCACGTAGCGGGCGATACGCCAACGTAGTCGCCGGCGTCGATGATGCCGTCGCCGTTGCTGTCGTACCAAACGCCAACCTTGTACGTGGTCGCGTCGGCCGGGCGCACGTCGGCGATGCGGAACGTGCCGTCGCTCGCGATCGGCACGCCGATCGGATAGTCGTAGTCCAGGATGGTCGGGCGATTCTGACCGCTGTTCTTGTACGCGAACGCGATCGCTTGCGAGGCGGAATGGCTCGTCGGAGCCGGTCCGGTCGAGGTCGCACCCGAGTCCCGCACCAGCGCCGCCATCGCGCGGTACACGTTCAGCCGCCCGTGTCCTTGGTAGGGGTCGTTGATGTTGTCCGCCGTGCTTTCGAGCAATTGCGCGACTTGGGCTGGCGTCAGCGAATGATGGCCGCCCGCGGCGGAGATGAGCAGCGCGGCCGCCGCGCTCACCTGCGGCGTCGCCTGCGACGTGCCGTTGAAGTACGCCGTGCAGCTCGTCGGGGTCTGCGGCTGCGAGCACGGCTGCGTGGCGGTCGTCGAATAGTAGTTCCAGATCCAGTGCAGGGTGTCGTTGTCCGATGTTCCGCTGGCGCCGCCGCCGGGCGCGACCAGGCCAAGCCCGACGCCGGCCTGCGAGTACCCGGCCACCGACTCGGTCGAGGTCGAGTACACCCCGTTGCCGCCGTCGTTGAGTTGGGACGCGCCCACGGAAATGACGCCTGGGTATCCCGCCGGGTAGTCCAGGTTGACGTGCTGGTAACCGTCGCCGGCCGTATCTGCACCGTCGCGATTGTTCCCGGCCGCGGCAACGACCGTCGTCCCAGCCTGAAGCGCCGACTGGATGGCCTCGTATTCGCCCTCGTCGTACCCTTCAAAGCTCGGGTTATACGACTCTTCCGCACCGATGCTCAAACTGATGACGTCGACATTGTGAATGAGCGAGTCGGCGATCGCCATCGCTTCGTCCGAGGCGTACGCGATTCCGGACGTGTCGAAGATCTGGATCGCGATGAGGTTCGCATTGTTGGATGCGCCGGCGAAGCCGATGCCGTTGTTGGTCGCCGCGGCCGCGATCCCCGCAACGTTGGTGCCGTGACCGTCGCTGTCCGTTTCGGCAGCCTTGCGCACGCCGCTCAGGACTTGTTCTGAGAAGACGACGTGCGCGCTGAGATCAGAATTCGTTAGATCGACGCCTGTATCGATGACCGCGATCGTGGCGGACGCGCCGCTCGCGTACGACCACGCGTACGGGAAACCGTCTCCATACAGATACCATTGATCGGGCAGCACGAAGTGCGGATCGTTCGCATTGAACTGCGGTTTCGAAAGGCCGTAGCGGCGATGGACGGGGTACACCGCGGCGACATCGGCCCGCGTTTGCAATGCAGCCGTGTATGCTTGCGCCGTCGTTCCGGCCGGGACGCGAACGACGGTCAGCGGATCGGCCTTGACCGTGCGGATCTCTTCGCCCACCGTGCCGAGACTGCGGACCACATCAGCCACCGTTCGGCTTTGCGCTTTTAGCGCTGCGGCTCGGAACCGCACGTAGAGGCGATCCTCCGCAATTTGCGACTTCGCCGAGCGGGGCGCCAAGCGATGAAGTTCGCCGCTCGCCGGCGAGCTCACCGCTGAAGCCCTCGAACCTTGCGGCGCTCGAACGATCGCGGCAAGCTGCGTGGCGTTGACCGTACCGATCGAATCGGCGGTGCGGTTGTAATAGACTTGATGCGCGCCGTCGTGGATCTGCTGAACCGCGACGGTGAACGGGCCTGCCGACAAGTTCGACGTGAAGCGATACACGAGGTTCGTCGACGAATCAGGCAGCGGGTCGTTGGTGGGCGTCGAGAGAGCCGCTGTGACCGACGAGTTCTGCCCGCTCGGATCGATCCTCGTCACCGCGTTTCCAGTGGGATCGGACGTCAACGTGTAGACGCTCGGGCAACCGTTGACTCCTGAGCCTGCCGGGCAATTGCCGCCGCCGTGGCCGCCTCCGGGCGAGGCGAAGCCGAGCGGATTGATAGCAAGAATTGCCGACGGCGTCCCCGTCGGAGTTGGAGTGGGCGTCGGCGTCGGCGTCGGAATCGCGCTCGGCACCGTGAAGAGGACGAAGTCGATCGTCACGCCGGAGGTGAACTGGGTGTTCGGCGCCGCCGGGCCGGTGAAGGTCAGGGTGTTCCCGGAGAGCATGGGCGTAATCCCGGCAAGGGTCCACCCCGCCTGCGGGCTGGTCGGGTCGTAGTAGGCGAGGTACGTGAGTGCGGCGTTCGGCGTGAACGGTAGCGTGAACGTGAGGTTCGGAATCTTTCCGAACGTCACGTTGCCGCTCGCAGAAAAGGTCATGAAGACGAGGGGCGCGATGCCGGAGGCGCCGATGCTCGCCGGCCGCCGACGCATGCTCGAGACGACCGGAGCGCCGGCCGGTAGGCTCGCGTTGAGGGTAGCGTTGATCGTCGCCGATCCCGAAGTCGTGGCTGGGAAGGCGAGCGTCGCCGTATAGTTGCCCGACGCTCCGGCGACCGGACCAAGCGAACCGCTTCCGGGAGCACTTGGGCTAACCGCGAACGAGCTGGCCGCCGACGTCGGGGCAGGGGTCGGTGTGGCCGTTCCGGCCGGGGTCGGCGTCGGGCCGGGCGGTGGGACCGCCGACCCGCCGCCTCCGCCGCCACCGCACGCAGCCAGCGTCGTCGCGACGGCGATCCCGAGAAACACTTGTCGCGAGCGACCGAAGCCAAGTCCGAACAACGCCAACCTCCAAAGCGCGGGCCGCCACGCGCAAAAAAGCGCCGGCCCGCGTATCCTTATGTCGGATCGCGGGCCGGCGCTCCTTAGCCTCGGCTGGGTTTGGCCGGGGTGGCCCCGTTTACGAGCCTGCCACCGCCGCCTGCACGTCGAGGCGGCCGGCGCCCTGGCGGGTGGTCGAGACCCCGGGCAGTTTGTGGGCGGTCGCGGTGAGGATGGCCGTAGCCTGTGCCGGGGTGAGCGTCCCTTTTCCGCCGTGCTTCGCGAGCATGAGCGCAATTGCCGCGGAAACCTGCGGCGTCGCCTGAGACGTGCCGTTGAAGAGCACGACGCAGACATTGCCGCTGTTCGCACAGCGATCCGCTGTTTTGTTGGCGGTTGTCGTTCCGTACCCGGTGATCCAATGGAGGTAATCTGTCGTACCATTGACCGGGTCGGCGAGCGCGTCACCACCGGGAGCAACGAGCGTAGGTGTATCATTCGAGTACGACGCGACGTTCTCCGAAGTGATCGACGCGTACGTATTCGGCACCGCATCGGTGACGCTCGACGCTCCGACCGCGATAACACCCGGGTAGGCGGCCGGGTAGTCGGGTGGGTTATTAGGGCCGACATTGCCGTTGGCCGCCACGACCGCTACGCCGTTGCTGATGGCGAACGCAACGGCTTGTGACTCCGCCGCGTCCACGACGCCGTTATTCGCCGATCCAAGGCTCAGGCTCACCACGGAAGCCCCGCTGGCTACGGCGTCGCGAATCGCGGCGGCTTCATCGGCGGTGTCCGCACCCTGACAATCGCTCGTCAACGTCGTATCGGGGAAGATCTTGTAGACCAACAGATGCACGTCCCAACCGGTCCCTGCGAAACCATAGTTGTTGTTGGTGGTCGCGGCGACGAGGCCGGAGACGTTGGAACCATGGCCGTTCGTGTCCTGGGCCGACGTCGTGACGATGCCGCCGACGATGCTCTCGGTCTTGTCGAGCTTCGGCGCAAGATCGGTGTTGGTTTCGTCGACGCCCGTGTCGATCACCGCTACTTTGATCCCCGTGCCGTGCGAGAGCGCCCAGGCGCCGGGATCGACGTTCGTGATGGTGAGATACCACTGCTTGGACGTGTCGAGCAGCGGGTCGTTCGCCGCAGCGTCACCCGAGATGAAGCGACGGTGCACCGGAGCCACATCGACGACACCGGAGACGGTACGCAGTTGCGCTGCGGCAGTGGTCGCATCAACACCGGGCGGCAACGTGATCGCTTCGTGGACCAACCCGTTCTCGCCGCCGAGCGGAACCGTGCGCAGCGCCGCTACGCTGTTCCGCATGGAACTCGCCGTACGGTCGTCGCCGTGCCGCGTCACGTAGAGTCGGTTCGCTATGACGGTCGCCTGAGCCGCGGACGACTGCGGCAAGCGACGGTTCCCGCTCGCTTGAACGGCGTACGCGCTGCACGCTATCGGGTCCGTGTTGCCCGGCGGCGTGACGTCGACGAGCGTTGCCGACGCAAAAACGGCAAGGACGTAGTTCGTCCCCGGCGCCACCGTGTACGATGCACCGATAGGCGCGAACGTAAAGGTCGCGCCGATCTTGGTCGTCGCGCCCGCGGTCGCGATCCAGCCCTTCGACGAATCGTACGCTGCGAGGTAGCCGTAGGCCGGCAACGATCCGGCCGGCGGCGTGGCGACAACTCCGGGCGTCAACCCGAACGACACGCTCGCCGACGAAGAGACGGTGACGTATGCGATCGGCGTGAGCGTGCCACCGATCGTTGCGGGCCGACGGGCACTGTCGGATACCGTCGGATAGCCGCTCGGGGGAGTTGCGGAAAGCGTTGCAGTGAGGGTCGCGCTGCCGGCGGTGGTGGCCGGCATCGTCACGCTCGCGGTGATGCCGCCCGTGATCGTATCGAACGACGCGGTTGCCGGTCCGGAAGGACTGACCGTGAGCGACTTGGTCGACGTCGTGCCTCCGCCGCCGCCGCCGCCAGGCGTTGCCGGGGTAGCGGATCCGCCGCCGCCTCCGCCGCAGGCGGACAGCACGGCCGCCGCAACTGCAGCGGAAATGATTCGACGCACGGACTTCAACGAGAGAACGCCCACTTATACCCTCCGGCAACGCAGTCGCACACGGCCGGATAAAACCGCGACACGCGCACGGCCCGTCGTGTTCGCACAGCGAACAAGGCCACCTAGCATATCGAGTCAGGACTTCGTTAGGTTTTGCTGAGGTCGGTCGAGCGGATGCTTATTACGCCGTGCGGGCAGCCACACTCTCGAGATTGCGCCACATCAAGCCGAGTGCACCCACGGTTGCCCGCTCTCGAATGTCGGTCCGATTGCCGGGATACGTGAACCGGCGCGTCTCGATTTCCCCGTCTGCGGTCGCTAAAGCAAACCACACCAAGCCAACCGGCTTCTCCGGAGTGCCGCCGTCGGGACCCGCGACGCCCGTCGTCGCGATCGCGACGTCGGTTCCGAAACGTTCGCGCGCGCCGCGCGCCATCGCGACGGCGGTCTCCTCGCTGACCGCTCCGGAACGTTCCAGCATCTCGGCCGGTACGCCGAGCACGGACGTCTTGATGTCGTTCGCGTACGCGACGACGCCGCCACGAAACACGCGCGACGCGCCCGCCACCGCGACGACGGCTTCGGCGACCAAGCCGCCCGTGCACGACTCCGCGGTTGCCAACGTCAGACCGTCTTCCGCAAGGCGCTTCACGATCGCGCCGGCCAGCGTGATGTCGTCGTCGCCGTAATAGCCCGGGCCGATACGTCTGCGCAATTCGGCTGCGACGGGCTCGATCATCGCATCGGCCTCTTCGCGGCTCGCGGCTTTCGCCATCACTTTGATGTCGACGCGAAAGCCGTGCGCGAGCATGGCGATCTTGGGGTTCTCGAGCGTGCGAAACAGATCTTCCACGCGCGCGTCGAGATCGGATTCGCCGATGCCGACGGTGTGCAGCGTCTTCGTGTAGATCGCCGTGCGCAGATCGAACCGCTTCACCAGCCACGGCACGAGCTTCTCGGCGAGCATTGGGCGCATCTCGCGCGGCACGCCCGGCATGCAAGCGACGAACTTTCCGTCGTCGCGCAGCGCGACGAAGCCTGGCGCCGTGCCGTGCGGATTGTCCAGCACGACGGAGCCTTCGGGAAGGTACGCCTGACGCTTGTTGTTCTCACCCATCGGCCGGTTGAACGACCGGAAGCGTGCTTCGATCGCGCGCAGCGACGGTTCGTGCAGCACGAGCCGCTTGCCGACCACGCGCCCGACCGCGTCCTTGGTGAGGTCGTCCACCGTCGGACCGAGGCCGCCGGTCGTGACGACGCCGTCGGCGCGTTCGAGCGCGTTTTCCAACATCGCCGCGAGGCGATCCGCATTGTCCCCGACGGAGTGCTTCGCGAACACGTCCACGCCATGGTCGGCGAGGACGCGCGCGACGTGCACGCTATTGGTATCGACCAGATGCCCGAGCAGAATCTCGGTGCCGATCGTCACGATCTCAACGGAAGCCATCGCCGGAGGCTTTCGAGGCGAGCGCTTGAGCCTCCGGCGTCGGTTGTTGTGCCCTGCGGTGCAGGTTTATCGGCTTGGCACAATTTGGGGGCCCCTCGAGCCTTTATCGGCCAAAGTTCGCTCCGCGAACTTTGTCCGGTAAAGGCGCTCGGGGTGACAATGCCCCGGCACGTCGACGCCTATTTCACGTTCGGGTTTACTAGGGCAGGTTGGGATCGCTCAGTGCTTTGGCCATTGCTCGGTAGACGTTGAGGCGGCCGCAGCCCTCGTGCGGGTCTCCGATGTCGTCCGCGGTGGTGCAGAGGAGCGTCTTCATGTTGCTCGGGTTTTGGTACGAGGGATTGACGGAAAGGATGAGCGCCGCGGCGCCGGCGACGTGCGGTGTCGACATCGACGTTCCGGCGATCTCGGTGCGGCAATCGACCGGCGGCGCCGTCGAGTTGCTGTTCGGGAAGTCGTCGGTGCACGCACCCGCGAAGGTCGTGTCGCTCGGCGAGGACTGGAACGGCGTCGACGTCCAGATGTGTTCGATCCAGTGCAGATCGTCGGGGTCGGTGTTGCCGTTCGGGTCACCGCCGGGGGCGACGATCCCCCAGGCCGATGCGCTCTTGGCCGCCGCGGCGGGCGCGCCCCAGTCCGAGTAGGACGCGACGTACTCGACCGGGGCGGACGCGCTGCCGACTGACGACGTGCCGTTGGGTTGTCCGTCGCCGAGCGCCGACGCGCCGACAGCGATCACGCCGGGATCGCACGCCGGAGCTTCCAGCGGCGAGCTGCCGTCGTTCCCTGCAGCCGCGACGACGACGACGTTGGCCGCAATCGCGTTCGCTACCGCCGCGCCCTCCACGGGGTCGTTGTCCTGACCGTTCGTGCAGGTGTCGCCGCCGAGGCTCATGTTGATGACGTTCACGCCCCTGTTTACGGCGTCGACGATTGCCGACGCAATGTCGGCCGTATCGGTCGAGCATTGCGCGCTGGTGGTCGTGGCGCTCGCGCAGGTGTCGTCCGGCGTGGGGAACACGCGATAGCCGTAGATCGAGACATTCCCACCGGTGCCGACGAAGCCGAACCCGTTGTTCGTCGCCGCGCCCGCGATCCCGGAGACGTCCGTTCCATGTCCTTGCGGATCGGTCGTGAAATTGGACGTCGACTGCACGCCGGCCGTGCTGGTGATGAAGCACTTCTGGTACGCGACCTTCCCGCTGAGCTCGGGGTGCGTCGTATCCTCACCGGTGTCGATGATCGCGACCTTCACGCTCGATGACCCGAGTGCCGCCGGGTTTACGATCCCGCTGCCGTTGCCGGCCTGCGCGTACGCAAACGCGTAGTCGAGTCCGATCGCGTGCATGTCCCACTGTCCGGGGACCGTCGCCGACTCGGCAAACGGCGCGACGTGCAACGTTCCGCCCGCTGCGAAGCCCGCGAAGTACGGGTCGTTCGTGTAGTAGCGTGCCGACACGCCCCCGGTGTGGCGGCGATACCCGGTCACGCCGACGCTCGCGACGCCCGCTTGCGCGCGCAGGGATGCGGCGATCGTCGTGGCGCTCGCGGCCGGAACCGAGAGGATGTGGGTCGTGCGGCCGACGTGCGAGAAGTCCAGCGTGCGCACGGCGCTCGCGCCCAGGCTCTGTTCCTTCGCCGCGACCGATGCGGCCGAGCGGGTGACGGTTGCGCTGTCGTAGGTGACGGCGAGCAGCGTCGCGGAGGGTTGTGACGCGCGCGGCGCGCGGGCGAGATGTTGCCGCACGGCTTCGCTCCCGGTTGCGGACCGAGCGACCGCTGCCGCCGTGTCGCTCGTCGGGCACGTGAACGCAGCGCTGCTCACGGGAGACGTCGTCGGGCTTGTGGTCGGTGACACGGTCGGCGCGCTAGTCGCGACGTTCGCCGGCGGCGTGACGCCCGACGAACCGCTTCCTCCGCCCCCACACGAGGCAAGCGCAATGACGAGAACGAGCGCGACGAATCGCGCCGGAAGCGATGTCATGCGGGCAACGCTACCGCGTCTTTCTTGGCTGGACCTGGGGTGCGTCCGCTATTTCCGCTAGAACGCTTCGGCGAGGGTCGGAGCGTACGGGTACACGTGCGACATCCACCCGTATACGTTGTCGAGAAAGACGCCGCCCGCTGCGGCGCAGGCGTCGCGCGTCGGCGATCGAGCCGCTATAGCCAAAGCGCTTGCGATCTTCGCGCGCCCGCAACCAAACACGCCGTCATGATCGCCAACACAACCATCCGCATTGTTGGATGAGAACAGGGGCGGCTGGGAGGCGGCTTAGACGGGCTCGTCGGTTTTTGTGGCCTGCGGTGCGGCGGTGTTGCTGGGCGCGGGTGGGGGCCCTTCGACAAGCTCAGGGTGACACGAGTCGAACCAGTCCGGGTATTTCGCGGTGATTTGTAAGGTGAAGCCTTTGGTGGCTGCGAGGATTGCTTCACGGCGGTCGGCGCGTTCGGGGGTGGTGGTGCGGCCGCGGCGTTTTTGGGCGGCGAGGTACTCGATGAAGCGCGCGAACTTCGCGTCGAGGACGTGCTGCAGCGCCTCTTTGATGATCTTGCCGACGCGCGGCGCGACGCCGCCGGTCGAGATGGCGATTTTCACCGGGCCCGATTCGACGATCGCCTGCATCGCGACGAAGCCGTACCGCGGCTGGTCGATCGCGCAGAACAGGAACTTGTGGCGGTCGGCGAGCGCACGCAGGCGCGCCGAGAGCGCTTCGTCCTGCGGCGTCGAGATCACGAAGAACGCGTCGGCCACGTCGGCGTCGCGCACCGCGGCCGGATCGTCGAGCCAGACGACATCCGCGTCGACGGCGCGCAACGCCGCGACTTTTTCCACCGCCTCGCGATCGGTGCGTTCGCCGATCACGACGCACTTGCGGCCGACGAGGTTGAGGCTGACCGGATAGAAGCCGTGCGGCGGCAGCGGATCGTCTGCCGAATCGCGCGCGTCCGCCACGGGCGTTAGAGGTCCACCGGACGCAGGTAGAACTCGTTGATCGCCGTGCTCGAGACGAGCGCGGTCGTCGGCAAGTGCCGCTTCCAGTGCGTGCCGTCGACCCGCCGGCGGACGAGCCGCACCTCGGCGAACTCGTGGCCGCGCGCGACGATCGCGTCGTCCTTGTAGCCGTGCAGGATCATGTTGAGGATGCGGTCGGCCTTGGCGTACGTGATCCCGATGTCGGCTTCGTCCGTCTGGTTCGCTTCGAGATCGGCGCTCGGCGGTTTGTCGACCACCTCGGTTGGCACGCCGAGATAGCGCGCGAGTTCCCACACCTGCGTCTTGAACAGATCGCCGATCGGGTTGACCGGCGGCGTGTCGTCGGCGTGCCAGGTGAAGTAGCCGAGCAGACGTTCCGTCTTGTTCCCGGTTCCGACCGGCAGGGCGCTACGGCGCGCGGACTGGTCGAAGAGGACCAGCATGCGCGTGCGCGCCATGACGTTACCCTTGCGCCGCGCATCGGCGTCCGGCGCGTGTTTCAGATAGCCGTCCACCGCATCGGTGATCTCGATCGTCTCGACGTGGATGCCGAGCGCGTCGACCACTTTTTGCGCATCGGTGAGCGACGACGAGCTCGACGCCTTGTACGGCATCCGGATCGCGTACACGTTCTCGGGTCCGAGCGCGCGCGCGCACAGGTACGCGACGAGTGCGCTGTCGACGCCGCCGGAAAGTCCGAGCACCGCGCGCCCCATCCCGCGCCGCTCGATCAGCTCGTCGCGCAGAAAGGCTTCCAGCCAGCGCGCGGTGAGCGCCGGGTCGATCGCCAGCGACGGTTCTTCGAGCCGCGCTTCAACCACCGGCAGCATCACAACCGTTCCTCCAGCCGGCGCGTCACCGGAATCTCGTCGTCGAGCCACAGGTCGGGCAGAACCGCGGAGAGATCGCCGAGCAGCGGCATCGTCGCGCGCGCGAGGTCGATCTCGCCGGGATCGAGCTGCACGAGGATGATGCCGGGGTCGAGCGGTCCGAGCGATTGCAGCACGTCGCCGTGCGGAGAGTACGCGGAGGTTCCGCCCGACATCCCTTTGCCGCCTTCGAATCCGGTAAGGCCGGCATAGAGCACGTAGACGCCGTGTTCGGCGGCGGTGCTAGCGAGGATCGCTTTCCAGCGCGTCGTGCTTTCGAGCTCGCCGTTGCCGCCGATACCGCGGCCCGGTGATGCGCTCGGAACGATCAGCAGCCGCGCGCCTTTGAGCGCCGCGACCGTCGGCACCAGCGAGTGCCATGCATCTTCGCAGATGAGGAGCGCCGCCGCACCGAACGGCGTCTCGAACACCGAGAGCCGCCGGCCGCGCGTGAGGAAGCGCTCTTCATCGAAGACGCCGTACGTCGGCAAGAACATCTTGCGGTGCACGTGGATGATGTGCACGCCGTCGGGGCCGCCGCAGCGCACGTACATCGCGCTGTTGTGAAACGTCCCCTGCGCGTTCTCGTAGAACCCGATCGCGACGTCGACCGGCCGCGTTCCGCCGGCCGCCCGCCACTGCTCGTCGACCTTCGCGGCGAACG
>JAQBPL010000326.1 GCA_028287545.1 Vulcanimicrobiota bacterium
CGGCGGCGGCGGCGGCCACGGCGGTGGCGGCGGCGGTCACGGCGGCGGCGGCGGCCACGGCTGATCGACGGCATCAAATGCGACGGTTCGACCCACGGTCGAGCCGTCGCAGCGCGTCATCGCGGATCGGGGAGCAGCGTGATGCGCACGATGTCGCCGGCACGGACGGTGCGCGGCGCACCCTCCCTCGAGCGTAGCTACGCCCGAAGGCCGAGCGAACCTCGCTAGCGCGATTCCGGAGCAGGGGCGGCTGCGGGCCTCGTCCAGCCGTCGGTCAGCGTCCTCATGAACGCGACGATGTCGTTCTCGTCACGATCCGTCAGCCCGAGATCGCAGCACGTCTTGTTCAAGTTCACCGCGACTTCCGGCGCAGGCCAGCACGTCGTCTTCTCCCCCGGTGAACCCGCCGCGCAGCGCGGCAGCGTGTCGCGGGTATTGTAGAAGTGCACGATTTCCTTGAGGGTCTTGAAGTAGCCGTTGTGGCCGTATGCTTTGACGAAGCCCGGGCTCGGCCGCTGGTCGACGTTGCGCACCGTCGCAACGCGAACCTTGCCGTCGAACGAGGCCGCGTGCGGCCTCCACGCCGGGTCGACGTCTTCCGGACTGCGCAAGAAATCGCCGACGCCTTTGTCGATGAACGCCGCGCCCGCGGGATCGCCGACATAGCCGTACCGATCCGGCTTCGTCTGTCCGTAGTACGACATCGCGGGATTCTTCGGGACCCCAAGGTTGGACGTCGTCTGATCGGTGAAGAGCGGCTTGGGGTCACCCTTCTCGTCTTCGTGGCATTTGATGCAGCGCCCGTTCCCGTTGAAGAGCACGAAGCCGCGCTGTTCCTGCGCGGAGAGCTGGGCCTTCCCCGCCAAGTACGCGTCGAACTTCGAGCTGAACGCGCTGACGTCGGGCGACGCCTCGAACGCCGCGATCGCGATCGCCATCGCGTCGAACGTTTGCGTCACGCGCGAGCGATCTGCCGGCGTGAGCTTCACGACGTACGGAGTTTGGTTCGGTCCGGGCACTTCGGACCCGATTCGGGAATCCGGGTTGCTGTTCGGCACCGCGCAAACGGCGTCGACGTCAGCTGGCCAGTGAATCTGGAACGCCAGCGGTCCGAGGACGTCCTCGAAGACCGGCCGGTAGCGCGCCTGCGAGAGACGCCGCACGACGCATGCCGGCTCGCGATTCGCCATCTCGGTCGGATTCAGCGGGGAGCCTTGCGCTTGCGAGGCGGCGGGATTCCGCAGCCGACGGCCGGTCGCCCGAAGATCCCAGAAGTTTCCGCCGACGAAATCGTCACTGCTCGCTCGATAGTAGAGCGGTGGAGCGAGCGCAGCGTAGGCGGCGCTCGGCGGTTTACGCGCACTGAACCGCGTGCGAACCGACCCGGGCTGATTGACGCCGTTCTTGTTGATTACCTCAATATCGCCTTGGAACCCCGTCTGCGGCATGTGGCAGAACGCGCACGCGGTGTTCCGGTTGACGGAGAGGTTCTTATCGAAGAAGATGACCTTCCCCAGCGCAGCCAAACGACCCGGCGCGCCGGGCGCCACCGCCGTGGCGCTCGCGTACGCCGCCGTCTCGTTGCGGTCGACCGATGCCTCGACTTCGGCAATCTCGCGCTGCAACGTCGCGTCGCTCTCGCCTGCCGACACCGACGGCTTGATGAGCGAAGCCCCTTCGAGAAAGGCGCAAATGATGATCAGCAGGAGCACTTTCGCAGCCGACATCCCAAGGCCAGCATAGCACGCTAAGGGGCGTTGTCAACGGACCTTTTTCCTTCGCTCGCGACCACCTAGCGTGAGTTCGCAGCGGTGTATCCGTCGGTGAGCGTCTTCAGAAAGGCGACTACATCGTCTTCCTGCCGCGCGGTGAGCTTCAGATTTCCGATCGTCTTGTCCTGATTAACGGACACTTCCGGCGCGGGCCAACACGTCACGTTGACGATGAGATGCATGCCCGGCTTGCACCGCGGCAGCACGTCCCGCGTATTGTAGAAGTGGACCACGTCCTTCAAGTTCTTGAAGTACCCGTTGTGCATGTAGGCTTTGACGAACGCGGGATTCGGCCGCATGTCGACGTTCCGCACCGTCGGCACTTTGACGGCGCCCACGTATTGCGGGGCCAGTTTTTTCCACGAGGCGTCCGGGCTGCCGGCGCCGCTCAGCAAATCGGCGAGGCCCGTGTCGACGTATTTGCGGCCGGCCGGATTGGCGACGTAGCCGTCGGCGTCCGGCGTGTTCTCGCTGTAAAACGCGAGGTTGGGGTTCTTGGGCACGCCGAGGTTTTCCGACGTTTCGTCCGTGAACAACGGCCGCACGTCGGCAGCAGTCGTCTTTTGGTTGCTGCCGGTTCCGTTTCCGTCGAGATGACAGCTGTTGCAATTCGCCTGCCCGCGGAAGAGATCGTATCCGCGTTGCTCCTGTGCGGTCAGCTTCACGTTGCCGGCGAGAAAGGCGTCGAACTTCGAGGAGAACGGACTCACGTCCGAGGAGCCCTCGTACGCCGCTACCGCGAAGCCCATTTGGTCGAACGTATCGTGCGAGCGGCCGCGATCTACGGCACTCAAACGAACGACCACCGGATCCTCGTTCGGCTCCAAGGTCTTCGCATTCGTCTGCTGGAGCGGGCCGCCGGGGACGTTGCAGATCTGGTCGACGTTCGCAGGCCACGCGATCGCGAACGCTTGCGGACCCCAGACCGTCTCAAAGAGCTTCCGATAGGGACTCGCCGCAAGGCGGCGGACGATACACGCCGTGTCGGACAAGCCCATCTCGACCGGATTGATCGGTGGCCTCTCGGCTTGTTCCGCCGCCACGTTTCCGAGGCGCCACCCGGTCGCGCGCCCGTCCCAGAAGTTGCCGCCGTAGAAGGCCTGTTGGCCCAGATCGTAACGAAGAACCGGCGAATAGACCGCGTACGCGGCAGTTTGCGGCTTACGCTGGCTGAAGCGGTGCCGTACCGACCCGGGATAGGCGACCGTGGTCACGTTGAACGCCTGGATCGCTCCGGTAAAGCCTGCCTGAG
>JAQBPL010000334.1 GCA_028287545.1 Vulcanimicrobiota bacterium
AGCGATGCGACGTGTGCGGCAAGGGTCCCATGTCGGGAAACAATGTCAGTCACGCGATGAACAAGACCAAGCGCCGGTGGTTGCCCAACCTCCAGGCCGTCCGCATCGACGAGCGCGGAACCCACAAAACCGCCCGAGTCTGCACCAACTGCCTGCGGAGCAAGCGCGTAAAGCGCATCGGGGTAGCGGGAGTCTAGGCGCCGGCTAGCCCCCTGGGCTAGCGAGGTCGAACTTCGGGCCCCACGCCGATGGCGTGGGGCCTATTAAACTAGCGCGCGACGATGGAGTCTGCGTTGAGGCTATGGTCGCCCTGCGCGTTGCCGCTGATGTCGACCGTCATACCCGGCGTCAACGTCGTCCCGCGCGGGTTGATGATCGTTCCTTGGTGCAGGTGGATCTGGCGGTAGATGTTCGGTGCCGTTTCGATCTGGAGCTCGAAGCGCCGGAAATACGTCACCCTACCGTGCGCAGTGTTGCCGTTGGTCGTTTGGACCAACCCACCGACGGCTTGCAGGATGCTCTGCACGATCGGATTGTTCTGGACGTCCGGTGGGACGGCCGGGATACTCTGGGCAAGCGCCGCGCCGGTTCCGCCGATCCATAGGGCCGCTGCAAGGGGAAGTACACGCACCTTCATGACGGTTGCAACGGTCGACCGCACAGGAACGTTGCGGTACGTTCGTACGGTCTAGTACAGACCCGCTAGTACACGATCTGGTTCTTCGGCGGCGCGAACTTCAGGCGTGCGCCTTCCCCCTCAACCGCGGGGATCGGTGTCGAACCGACGCCGAAGCGGTCCGCGTAGCGGGCGCAGGCGTCGTCGCCTACATACGGCAGCGGCTTGAAGAGGTCCAGCGCGGCGACCGGGTCGACCGTTGCGCCGCCGTAGCCGGTCGTGCGCTCGACGCTGATCGAGGCCAGCGCCGTGCCGAGGAGCGTCGCGGCCCACGGGCTCGCGCCGACCGCCAGCATCGTGGCGATCGCACCCGCGAAGACGTCGCCGGCGCCGTAGGCGGGGAACGCGGGGTGGAACGGCGCGGTGATCCGTTCGTAAATGTAGCCGTTCGAGAAGATCGTCGTCAGCTGGCGCTTCTCCGGGTCGCGCGCGAACGACGAGATGATCGCCGTTTGCGGCCCGCGCGCCGCGAAGCCGTCGAGGAACGTCCGCTCGTTCGCGTCGCGCGCGCGCGTCAGATCGAGCAGCACTTCGGCTTCGAAGCGGTTCGGCGTCACGACTTGGGCGCGCGGAAGCAGCAAGTCGCGAATTCGGCGCGCGGTCTCGACCGGGACGAAGAGCCCTTTTTCGTAACTCCCCAACACCGGATCGAGCACGACCAAGCCCAGGAAACGTTCCAGCGCCTGGGCCACGATTTCGACTTGGTCGGCGTGCGCGAGGTAGCCGATGACGAGCACGGTCGGCTCGCGTGCGATCAGGAAGTCGACGCCGCGGCGAAATTCGCGCTCGTCCACCGCGAGGTTCATGCGGCCTTCGACGCCGCCGCGCGCTCCGGCGTACGCCGTCGGGACCGTTACGGTCCGCACGTTCATGCGGTGCGCGATCGCGCTGACCGCCTCGTTGCCGAGAAAGCCGTAGCCGACGCTGTTCTGAATCGAGCCGAGCAGCGGATACGCTTTGATCGCCGCGTCGTCGTTACTCATCTGCTGACGTGGTCCCAACCGGAAGGAGCGATGGCGGCCCCGTTGGCGAGCCGAACGCCCGCTCCCTCGGTGATCCGGCCGACCCGGAGCAGCTCGCGCCCGAAGTGAGCCCGAAAACGGTTCGCGAGGTGCGCGAACGCACGGTGTTCGATCGTCGCGAGCAGTTCGAAGTCTTCGCCGCCGTCGAGTGCCCAGCGCTCCGCGTCGGCGCCGATGCGTTCGGCAAGCGCCTTTGCCGCGGGGTGGATCGGGATCTCCTCGACGACCGCGCCGGTTCCCGAGGCGGCGCACAACCGTGCGAGATCGGTCGAGAGGCCGTCCGAGGAGTCCATCATCGCACGGACGTGCCGCGAGGCGGCGAGCCAGCGTCCTTCGCGCAGGCGCGGCTCGGGAGTCCGATAGGCGGCGAGGACGCCGGCGTTCGCGGGATCCGCGGCGAGCTCCGGGCGTTCGACGGCGGCAGCCAGGCCGGCACGGCTCGCCCCCAGCGGACCGGTCACCGCGACGATGTCGCCCGGCCGCGCGCCCGAGCGCAGCTTCAGGTTGCTCGGGCGGACTTCGCCGACCGCGGTGATCGCGAGGACGACGGCGGGCGAACGGGTGAGATCGCCGCCCGCGATCGCGCAGCGCGTCCGCTTCGCGAGCGCGGCGATCCCGTCGTACGCGGCGAGGATCCACCCGGGATCCGTCCCCGCCGGAAAGCCGAGCGCGATCGTCGCGAGCACCGGGCGCGCACCCATCGCCGCAAGGTCCGAAAGGTTCGCCGCCAGCGCGCGGTGCCCGACGTCTTCCGCCCGCATCGCCTCACGCGTAAAGTGCACGCCTTCGACCAGCGCATCGGTCGTGACGACGCTGCGATTGCTGCGCGACGGCTGCCACACGGCAGCGTCGTCCCCGATCCCGACGATCACCCGACCATCCGAAACGTTGACTAAACGTTCACGAATAGCGCCGACGAGGTCGTCTTCGGTCAATGCGTGCTAGCGTGCGCCGCGTCGAGGCGGCGGCGCATTTCGCGTAGGGCGGCGGGCGGGTCGGGGGCGGCGAAGACGGAGTTGCCGGCAACGAGGACGTCGGCGCCCGCGA
>JAQBPL010000173.1 GCA_028287545.1 Vulcanimicrobiota bacterium
TCATGATCTGGCCGGCGCGGATCTGGTTCATGTACGAGTTGTTGCCGATGATCCCGATGAACGGCAGGTTGAAGCGGTTGGCGGTTTGGATGTCCCAGCCGGTCATGCCGAACGTGCCGTCGCCGAAAAGGCAGACCACTTCTTTCTCGGGCTGCGCGAACTTCGAGGCCATCGCGAACGAGACGCCGACGCCGAGCGTGCCGAGCGGACCGGGATCCATCCAGAGGCCCTCGCCCTTCGGCTGCACGATGCCGCCCGCCGCGGTGACGATGTCGCCGCCGTCGCCGATGAAGCGCGTGTTCTCGGTGAGGAACTCGTTGATCTCGTACCCCAGGCGCAGCGGGTGGATCGGGATCGCGTCGTTCTTGATCTTCGGCAGACGCGCGTCGCTGAGTTTCTTCTCCTCGGCGCGCAACTCGTCGATCCAGGCCTGGCGGCCCTTCGCGCTCTCCTTGAGGTTGCTCGGCGCCGCCTGCAGCACCGCGCCCAGGATCGCGCCGACGTCACCGACGAGACCCAGCGAGATGTCGCGGTTCTTGCCGACGGTGCCGTAGCCCATGTCGATCTGCACGACGGTCGGCGCCTTGAGGCGCTTGCCGTAGCTCATGCGGAAGTCGAACGGCGTGCCGACGATCACGATGACGTCGGCCTTGCCGAACGCGTAGCCGCGGGTCATCTGAAAGCCCTGCGGGTCGCCTGGTACGAACATGCCGCGCCCGGCACCGTTCATGAACGCCGGAATGTTGTAGGTGCGCGCGAGCGCGCGCGCCTGGTCGCCGGCACGACAGGTCCACGTCTGCTGACCGAAGAGAATCGCCGGACGTTCGGCCTTCGCGAGAATGTCGGCCAGCTTCTGGACGTCGCGCGGATCGCCGACCGACTTCGTCGACGCACGATACGCTCCGGCTTTCGGAATGACCGCGTCCTTCACCGGGACCGTGCCGTCGAGGATGTCGCGGCCGATCTCGAGGTACGACGGACCGAACGTGCCGTTGTGCGACTCGCGAAACGCCATCGCGCACATGTCGGCGACGCGTTCCGTCGTGACGACGCTCGACGCGAACTTGGTGATCGGCTTCATGATCTCGACGTGCGGAAGATCCTGCAGCGAACCCATCTTGTTCTGGTTGAGCGCGCCTTGGCCGCCGATCAGCAAGAACGGGCTCTCGGCGCGGAAGGCGTTCGCGACGCCGGTCACGGCGTTCGTCGTCCCTGGGCCGGCGGTCACCACGGCGCAGCCGGGCTTGCCGGTGACGCGGGCGTAGCCGTCGGCCGCGTGCGCGGCGACTTGCTCGTGACGGACGTCGATGATTTTGATGCCTTCGTCCTGGCAGCCGTCGTAGATGTCGATGATGTGACCGCCGCAGAGGGTGAAGATCACGTCGATCCCCTCGTTCTTGAGGGCCTTCGCGACGAGATGGCCGCCGGAGAGCGTTTGCGCCGGCTGGTCGGCGTCGAGTTTCGGAAGATCGCTAGCGATCGGTGCAGTCTGGGCCATCAGGCTCCCCCTCGTTCGGTACGGTACGGTTCAATGCGGTGTGGGCGTGGGTCGTGAGTCAGAGGTCGTTGTCGTTCGCGTCGACGTGCGATGCGAGCGCGAGCGCATGGTCGCGCACGAGCCGCTCCGCGAGCTCGACGTCGCGCGATTCGAGCGCTTCGATGATCTGGATGTGATCGACGATCGAGCGCTCGAAGCGGTGGTTCTCGCCGATCGTGCGGTGGCGGATCGACCGCACGTGGACCAAGATGCCTTCGGCGGTGCGGCGCAGCACCTCGCAGCCCGCGAGCTCGATGATGCGCTGGTGGAAGCGCAGGTTTGCGTCCGAGTACTCATCGAGGTGCGCGGCGATGCGCTCGCCGTCGAAGGTCGCGAAGATCTCGCGCAGCGAGGCGATCGCACCGGCGTCGGCCGACTGGGCGACCAGACGCGCGGCCATGCTCTCGAGCGCCGCCCACACGATGATGATCTCGAGCAGCTCGGCCTTGCTCTTGCGCGCGATGAAATATCCGCGGCGCGGAATGCTCGTGACGAGCCCCTCGTGCTCCAGCCGTACCAGCGCCTCGCGGATCGGCGTCCGGCTCACGCCCAGCCGCCCGGCCAGTTCGCGTTCGTCGAGACGCAGCTCGGCATGGTCGATCTCGTAGAGATTCGTTCCCGTAATCGCGCCGCGGATCGTCTCGTAGACCCGCACCGAGATGCTGGTGTCCGACCGGATCGCCGCTAGGTCCAACGCCGACATGCACAGGCCTCGCTCGGGGTATTTGGTATCTGGTATACCAGAATCACAGGGATTGCCCCCGCCGCTGCAAATTCCTTCCACAAATCCCGGCTCCTGGAGACCGCCCCGACCATCGAGACGCCGGTGCGGGCCTTGCCGGCGGCGGCGCGAAATCTCTGCGTGGATGTGCGTTGACGACGGACGGGACGGATTCTTCAACCGCCCCGCTTTCCTCGGGCTCCTCGCCGGCGTCGCGGCGCCGTTCGCGGCAGGTGCTGCAGGCGTCGAGGCGGCCGCTGCTGCGGAGCGCATCCCCCGGGTGCCGCTGCCCGAGCCGCGTGCTCCGTTGAGCCGGGGCAACGCGATCGCGGCCTCGCTTGCCCGTGGGTCGACCCTGGTCAACGCCACCTATTCGCGGGTGGAAGCGCTGGCCGGCGCGATCGAGGACCGGAACCTGCGCGCGAACGTCCTGGACTTGCTGCGGACGCCGCGGGCCTTATACGCCGATCGCCATCCGACGCCGGCATCCCGCACCGGCGTGCGGGATGCGCTCGCGCAGGCGGGGTTCGTCGGGGCCGACGCGCCGGTGCGCGGCATCTTCCCGCCGGGGACCGAGCCGGAAGCCACGACGTCGGTGCAGCCGTTCTGGTCGGCGCCCGGCTCGAGCGACGGTTCGCATCACGCCTACCCGGGCGGCCTCGCGGTGCACGAATCGTACAACGCGTCGATGGCACGCGCGTTCGCCTCGACCTACGACGAGCACTACTTCGGCGGACGGCCGACCATCTCGAGCGATACGGTGATCGCGGCGGCGCTGTATCACGACATCATGAAAACCGTGGTCTTCGGCTGGAACGAGAACGGCACGCTCTTCGAGGAACTGCCGATCGCGGGAACCGGGGCGCACCACGTCCTCTCCGGCGCCGAGGCGATCGCCCGTGCCGAGGGGCCGCGCTTCGTCACGACCCTGCTCTCGGCGCACGCGGCGCCCTCGCTCGGAGACGAGGCGAAGGTCGCGGACTGGTGCCGCGCCGCGGCGATCGTCGCGGGTGTCGATCCGGTCGCGTACGGTCTGCTGCGGCGCGACGGCGCGGGCTACGCGCTGGCCGCCGATCCGGTGCCGCTCGAAGCGTTCGTCAACCACCTGAGCGACCACGACTACGTGGTCTCAGTGCACGCGATGCACGTCGTCTCCGCCCGGCTGCAGCAGCGCTGGACGCGGCTGGGGTCGCTGCGGAAGCTGGCGCCGACCTTCGCCTGGTATCGTGCCATGGTCCTCACCCGCACGACCGCGCTCGCGCTCTACGACACGCTCGCGCGGCGCGGCCCGGACGGCTTCGACGGCGCACTGCTGCGCTCGGAGATGCAGCTCACCCCGCTGCGCGCCTGACGTGGAAGGCGAAACCGATCTGACGGCGCTGGTCGCCGGGATGCGTCCGGAACTTCGCGAGGGTGAGTTCTTCTTCTGCGTGCTGCGCACGCCGGACGAACTCCCTGCCGGCGTGGCACTCGGCACGTTCGTCGAGGACGAGGGGATCACCGCGATCGTTCCGCGCGCCGACGCGCAGCGCGCGGGGCTGCGCGGCATCGGCCCGTTCCGCGCGATCACGCTCGCCGTTGGGTCGAGCCTCGCCGCCGTCGGTTTCACGGCCGCCGTGTCGCGCGCGCTGGCCGACGCCGGCATCCCGGCCAACATCGTGGCGGCGTTCCACCACGATCATCTCTTCGTACCGGCCGATCGCGCCGCGGACGCGCTGCGCGTGCTCTTGCGATTACGCGACGAGGTGGTTGAACTCGGCGGCGAACGCGTCGGGACCGAGCGACGTCTGCGCCGCGAGGCGTGAGAGCCGCGGCTCGGTGAAGTCCGGCGCTTCCAGCCGGATCATGTACTTGCGCGCGACCTCGTAGGACTCGGTCGTGACGTCGACGAGGCGGACGCGGATGCGGCCCGTCGCCGGATCCACCATCTCGTCGAGCGTCACGGGGTTGATGCGCCCGCCCGCCAGCGCGATGAGCGAACCGCTCCGCCCCGAGAGCAGGTAGCGCACGGCACCGTAGCCGAGCGTGCGCGTGTACTCCGCGTCGAACGGGATCGGCTTCGCGCTGCGCAGTTCGTAGCCGATGTCTTTCGGCACGACGG
>JAQBPL010000175.1 GCA_028287545.1 Vulcanimicrobiota bacterium
CTTTTTTCGCCATCGTCGTGTTCTCGGTGTGGGAGCCGGGGCGCCGGAAAACATGAAGAAAACGGACGCTCGGCCCGTTCCAAGGTGAAAGTGTAGCATAGGGACGGGCCTCTGTAAACCGAAGGGCCGCCCGATGAGCTGGCAGGCTGCGTTCTGGGTCGCCCTCGGCGGAGCGATCGGATCCGTCCTGCGCTGGGCGACGGTCGCCTTGACCCTCCAGCGCTTCGGCCCCGGCTTCCCCTGGGGGACGCTGACCGTGAACCTGGTCGGCTCGTTCCTCATCGGCGTCGTCGCCGGACTGGCGGATTCCGCCACGCCGGGCGTCTCACC
The DNA here is from genome assembly GCA_028287545.1 of Vulcanimicrobiota bacterium. Next base: position 331 of record JAQBPL010000175.1, read on the forward strand.
AACCGTGCGCCTGTTCGTCGCGACCGGAATCCTAGGCGGCTTTACGACCTTCTCGACGTTCTCGCTCGACACCCTGATCGTGGGGCGCGACAGCGGCGCTTCGCGTGCTTTGCTCTACGTCGCGAGCAGTGTCTGCCTCGGCCTGGGAGCCGCGTCGGTCGGCCTCGCGCTGGTCCGCGCCATGCGGTCGTGACGGCGACCTGCTGCGCGGTCACCGCGGATTGAGCGCCGAGCGGCCCGGGTAACGGAACCACCGGTTGCACTCGCTCCATCGCATGGAGACTTCGTTTTGCAGACCCGCAGCGCTCCGGCACCGTCCGCGCGCACGACAACGCTTGGAACGGTCATCGTCACCGGCGGCGCCTCGGGGCTCGGCGCCGCGATCGCCGACGCAGTCGCTGCGGCCGGCGGCGTCCCGGTCACGTTCGATCTGAACGAACCGCGCGAACTGCGCGACCGCGAACATCTCATCGTCGATTGCGGCGATCGGGCGGAAATCGAACGTGCGGTCGCCGAGATCGCCCGCCGGCACGGCATCGACGCGGTCGTCGCGAACGCGGGCATGGACGCGTGCGGCGCCTTCGACAAGGTCGCGGCGGAGCGCTGGGAACGCGTCATCCAAGTGAACCTCGTCGGCACCGCGGCGCTGGTGCGCGCCGCTCTGCCGCATCTCGAGCGCGCGCCGAACCCGCGGATCGTAACGATCGCATCGACGCTCGGCTTGCGCGTGCTCGGCGCGGCGACCGCGTACTCGGCCTCGAAGTTCGGCGTCGTCGGCTTGACCCGCGGTCTCGCGCTCGATCTCGCCGGGCGGGTCGGCGTGACGCTCGTCTGTCCCGGCGGGATGAACACCGCATTCTTCGACTGCCGCGACGAGCAGTTCAAACCGTCGCCCGATGCGTTCGAAAAGAACCAGCTGAACGATCCTCGCGCGGTCGCGGAAGCGGTGGTCTTCGCGCTCACCCGTCCCAAGGGCGTCGAAGTCCGCGAGATGATCGTGACGCCGTCGCGCGAGACGTCGTGGCCTTGACCTAGGCGTGGCGCCTCCAGCAAAGGGAAGTTCCGGAAGCAGCGTCCCCGCCGACTACTTCCGCGAACTGTACCGCACGAACGCCGATCCGTGGACGTACGCCGCATCGACGTACGAACGGCAGAAGTACGACGCCACGCTGAACGCGTGCCCCCGCGCGTGGTACCGGACGGCGCTCGAGCTGGGCTGTTCCGTCGGTGTGTTCACCGCACTGCTCGCTGCGCGGTGCGACGAACTCGTTGCGGTGGACGTATCGGAGGACGCGCTGGCACAAGCCGCCCGGCGCTGCGCCGGCCGGCCGCACGTTCGGTTCGCCGTTTGCGATCTGCTGACGGACTTTCCGGCCGGACGCTTCGATCTGATCACGTTCTGCGAGCTGGGCTTCTACTTCGGGCCGAACGACCGCCGGCGGATTCGCGATGCGATCGCCGGCGCGCTCACCTCCGGCGGAGATCTCGTTCTGGTCCATTGGACGCCGCTGGTCGACGGCCACGCCGCGACGGCCGACGCCGTGCACGAAGAATTCCTCTGCGACGGGCGCTTCGCGCACCGGAACGGTGCGCGCGCTGCGACGTTCCGTCTCGACGTCTGTTCGCGCACGTGATCGACTGCAGCGTCGTCGTTGCGACCTACAACCGCCGGCGGCTGCTGGATGCAACGCTGGCACGGCTGTGCTCGCTGCCGGAGGCACCGCATGTCGTGGTCGTCGACAACGGTTCGGACGACGGCACGGCGGAATTCGCCGCCGCCCGGTACCCAGGCGTGCAGGTGATCTCGCTGCCCGTCAACATCGGCGCGGCTGCCCGCACCGTCGGGGCGCGCGTCACGACGAGCAAGTATGTCGCGTTCTGCGACGACGATTGCATGTGGCAGCCGGGCTCGCTCGAGCGCGCCGCGCTGCTGCTTGACGCGCACCCCGGCGTCGCGTTGCTCAACGCGCGCGTCGTCGTGAACGAAACGCGCACCGACCCCGCGTGCGCGCTCATGGCGTCCAGCCGGCTGCCGAAGCGCACGGCGTGTCCGGGGACGGCGATCGCGCAGTTCATGGCCGGCGCGTCGGTCGTACGGCGGGCCGCGTTTCTCGCCGCGGGCGGGTACGAGCCGCGCTATCACATCGGCGCGGAGGAATCGCTGCTCGCGCTCGATCTGCTCGACGCGGGTTGGGAGCTCATCTACGCGCCGGACCTCGTCGTGCACCACGCCCCCGCCGCCGAGGGGCGTCAACCGCACCGGCGACGGTTCCTGGTGATGCGCAATCGTCTGTGGACCACATGGCTGCGGCGTTCTTGGCGGGTCGTCTGGTCTTCGACGGCCGCTCTCGCACGCGCCGGCCGCCGCGATCCGGTCGCCCGCGCGGCGCTCGGCGCGGCGATGCGCGGGTTGCCGTGGATCGTCCGGTCGCGGCGCCCCGTCGCGACCCGCGTCGAGCGCCTCTTGGAGACGCTCACCGAGCTGCCGGCATGATGCTGCGCGCGTATCCGGCGGAGCCGACGGTCGACGCCGGAGGGACGCTGTGCGTGCACGTCGCGACCGACCGGATGCGGTACGGTCTGCGGCTCGAGCGTTGGGGGGGCGGATGCCGGCCCGTCCTGGAGGCGGGGCGGTTTCGCGGCGAGGACGCACCGGCCGGGCTTGCCGATCGCCCGTGGGACTGGCCCCGCGTGACGATCCCGCTGCCGCGCGACCTGGCTGCCGGCGCCTACGTCGTCCGCGCAACCGGCGAGGGGCCCACGCAGCGCGAGGAACGGTGCGGTCGCAGCCCGGACGCGCGCTGGGGAACGGCGCTCGTCGTCGTGCGCGCGCCGTCGAGCGCGCGCGTGCTGATGAACCTTCCGCTGTTCACCTACCATGCGTACAACGTCGCGGATGTCGACGGAACGCTCGGCGTCGATGAGGGACGATGTCTGTACAGCGGCTCCCCGGCGGTCACGCTCGCGCGGCCGGGCGGCGGCACGGGCGGCCATCCGTGGGACGAGGTCAACGTCGACATCTACGACCGCCGCTCGCCGCGCCAAACGTTCGCGCACTGGGATCTGCCGGCGCTGGATTGGTTCGCGCGCGAAGGGATCGCGGTGGACGTGTGCACCGATCTCGACCTCCATCGCGATCCCGCGCTGCTCGATCGCTACGCGATGCTGTGCACGTTCGGGCACGACGAATACTGGACCGTTCCGAAACGCTCCGCGGTGGAGCGCTTCGCCGACGCCGGCGGCGCGGTGGCATTCTTCGGCGGCAACACGTGCTGGTTTCGCGTCCGCTACGATGAGGCGGCCAAGTCGATCGCGCGCGACGGCCGGTGGTCCGACGACGATCCCGAGGACGCGCTCACCGGGCTCTCGTTCCGGCGCGGCGGCGGGAAGTGGCGCGGCTCGCGCCCGCCGACGGGATACCGCATCTGCGACGACGCGCACGCGATCGTGCAAGAAGCCGGTTTGCGCGCGGGCGACGTCGTCGGCGTAGGGGCTTCGGTCGTCGGCTACGAGTGCGACGGTGTCGACTCGCGGTTCGCGCCGCCGGCCCTCACGATGCTGGGACGCGCGGCACTGGACCACTGGAACGTCGCGGACGGCAGCGGGGAGATCTTCCCCGGCGGACACGCCGCAATGGTCGCGTTCAATCGCGGCAACGGGCGCATCTTCAATGCCGGCACGACCGACTGGGCACGCGCTCTCGCTCACGGCGATCCCGGAGTCACCGCGATCACGCGCGCAGTCGTCCGGCAACTCACGGCGTAACGCGGCCCCGTCGTTGCGAGCTCGAACGTCATTGCGGCGTGAATGTCATTTGCGGCGTGAATGTCACTGTGGCGTGAATGTCATTGCGAGCTTGTCGAGCAACCCTCGTGTCGCGCGGCGCGAAGTCGCCGCGCGACACCGCATCGCCAAAAGCAAGATGCGGGGTCGTCCTTCGACTTGTATGCTGCTGGGGTCGACTTGGAGCTGGCGGGGGCGCGGCGAAAGGCTGTCCCTGCAAACGGACTCACCGTTCCCTCGACGGGGCTTCGAGCCCGAAGCGCAGATAGGTGGTCCGTCCAAGTC
>JAQBPL010000347.1 GCA_028287545.1 Vulcanimicrobiota bacterium
GCGCGGTCGAGGTGCGCGACGTTCCGAACAATGGAGCGTTGCTCGGTTGGGGTCGCGCCCAACTGACGGGATACGCGCGACCGCTCTCATTGTGAGCGACGCCTTGCGTTCGTTGCCGGAGCAGGAGCGTCGAGGGGACATCGCGACACGTGCGATAGTGACAGCGTACCTGCGCATTCGCCTGTTCGGACGGCCCAGCGTCGAATACGAAGGGCAGCCGATCCGGTTGGCCGTCCGCCCTATGTGCATGACGCTGCTGGCGATGCTCCTCTCGAACGCGGGCACTCCGCGCTCGCGCACGGCGCTCGCCGCGGAGCTGTGGCCTGACGACGACCCCGGCACGGCGAGAGCGAATCTGCGGCGGCATCTCTCGTCACTCCTCGCCGCGTTGCCGCCGCGCGATCCGCCCTGGATCGCGAGCGACGGAGCGATGCTGGCGTGGACGGGCGGCGACGAGGCGTGGTGCGACGTCATCGCGTTTCGGGCGGCGCTGAGCGAACCGGTCGCGGAGACCGTGGTCGAGGACGTGTACGCCGGCGACTTCCTGGAGGAGTCGGTTCACGAGTGGGTCGTCGCTCAGCGCGAGCAACTGCGCGCGCTCGCGGTCGATCGTCTGATGACGCGCTGCATCCAACTGCACGACGCCGACGACGACCGCGGCGCGCTCGCCGCGGCACGGCGCATCCTCGACATCGACCCGCTCAACGAGAAGGCTCTCGGGTACGTCGTCGAGATCGAGGCGGATCGCGGCAACCACGTCGCCGCCAGTCAAGCGTTCGCCGACTTCGAGACGCGGCTGCGGCGCGAACTCGACGCGGCGCCGTCGGTCGCGACGATCGAGCTGATCGAGCGGATACGCAGCGGCGCGGCACGCCCGCGTTCGAACGTGCCGGTCCCGCTGACGCCGTACTTCGCTGCGGCGCGTGCCGTCGAAGACGTCGCCGCACTGGTGGCCGCGCATCGGATCGTCACGATCACGGGAACCGGCGGCTGCGGGAAGACGCGGCTCGCGCTCGAAGCAGCGCCGCTCCTCGCGCCCGGCTATCGCGACGGCGCCTGGTTCGCCGATCTGGCCGCGCTCGAGGATCCCGCCGCGCTGGGCGAGACGATCGCCCGCGCGCTCGACGTGCCGCGCGAGCTCGCGGCCAAAGGTTTCGACGGACTGGCCGCGTGGCTGCGCAACCGCCGCGCGTTCCTCGTGCTCGACAATTGCGAGCATCTGGTAGACGCCGTCGCCGCGATCGCCCTGCGGCTGCTGCACGCAGCCCCGCGGATAACGATCCTCGCCACGAGCCGGGAAGCGCTGGGCGTGCAGGGCGAGGCGATGTACCGCCTGGAGCCGCTCTCAGCCGACGTGGCCATAGCGCTGTTTCGCGATCGCGCGCGCAGAACGGGGCGCGCAGCAGCGGTCCCGGCCGATGCGGGCGCGACGCTCGAGCAGGTTTGCACGGCGCTCGACGGGCTTCCGCTGGCGATCGAGATCGCCGCCTCCCTGCTCGGCACGCTCTCGCTCGACGATCTCGTGCGCAGTCTGGGCGATCGTCTGACCGTGCTGCGCTCGCGGGAGCGCGCCGTACCGCGCCGCCACCAGACGTTGCGGGACGTCATCGAGTGGAGCTTCGCGCTGCTCTCCGCGGACGAAGCGCGCCTGTTGGTCGACCTCGGCGTTTTCCACGGGACGTTCGACTTGGCGGCGATCGAAGACGTCTGCGGCGGGTCGATCGCGACGCTGGTCGGTTTGGTCGAGAAATCGATGGTCCAGCGCAGCGACCGCCACGAGGATCGCTGGCGCCTGCTCTTCTCGATCGCGGAGTTCGCGCGCGAGCAGCTCCAAGTGCGGCCGGACGCAGGCGCATCGACGCACGCGCGCCACGCGCGCCACTATGCGCGCGTCGTGCAGGCGTCGGAAGATCCGTCGTTCTTTCATCACGAGGCGGAATGGCTGCGCCGTGTTCCGACCGATTTCGACAACATCCGCAGCGCCGTGACCTGGTCGCTGCGAGAGGGCGGCGACCCGGCGACCGGCGTGCGCACCGTCGTCGCGCTGCAGCGTTTCTTCACGTACGGCGGGCGCAACCGGGAAGCCGTGGATTGGATCGGGCGTGCGCGGCAATACGTCGAACCTGGCAGCACCGACGACGCCGCGCTGCTCCACGCGAGCGCGCAGATCGCGAACCGGCAGCGCGACTATCCCGCTGCGCTCGACGCTATGACCGCGGTGCTTGCGGCGTTGCGCCGGGCCGGGGCGGAGCCGCTGCTCCCCGCGGCGCTCTCGACCATCAGCTCGACGCTGCTATTTCAACGCCGGTTCGACGACGCCGAACCCTATATCGAGGAAGGGCTGATGCTTGCGGACCGGACGGGCGACGATCGTTCCGCGATTCGGCTGCTCGTCGCGTTTGGTTTTCTCTCGAGTTCGCGCGGAGGGCCCCAGATCGCCGCCGCCTACTACCGTCGCGCTCTCTCCCTCGCGGAGGCGTTGGGGGAACCGCGTCTGCTGGCTCTCGCCCTCAACCGGGTCGCCGCCTCGGAGTTCGTTGCCGAGCGCTACGCCTCGGCGGAGGCGCTGCTGCAGCGCGCGATCGACATCGGGCGCGCGTTCGGCGACGACGATGCGGAGAGCGCCGGCCGCCTCAACGACCTCGGGGACATCGCGATCATGCGCGGCGACGTCGGCCGCGCGTGGCTCAACTACGACGAAGCGCTGGGCTTGGCGACCGCCAACGAATTGCAGACGGCGATCGCGCAGGCGCTGCGCGGCGTCGCAACCGTCGCGGCGATGCGGCATCAACCCAAGCGCGCCGCACGGCTGCTGGGTGCTTCGCGCTTGGCACACAGCGGTTGGGAGTCGGTGGGTCCGAACCGCGTGATGTGGGAACGCGCGTCGGACCTGATCGCAAAACAGCTCACGGCGGAAGCCTTCGCGCGCGAAGTCGATGCCGGCGCATCGATGGAGACCCCGGTCGTCATCGAGAACGCGCGCCGGCTGTGGGAGACCGACCTCCCGTGAGGCGTGGGACGGTTTTGGGACGGTCTGCGGACAGCCCGGCCCCAGCATCGTTCCATGCTTACGAAGTTCTGCGCCGGGGTCGTCCTCTGCGCTAGTCTCGCCGCGTGCAGCACCGGTAACGTCGCCGTCCCGTCCGTAGGGCCGTCGCCGACACCGGCAGCGAGCGCCACCCCCGTCGCCACGGCCACACCGACGCCGGTCGTGACCGCGAGCCCGAGCCCGACGCCGGTGCCCACCGCGACGCCCGCGCCGGCCGGCGTCTCCCTCTCCCCGAACGCGCTGACGTTTCTCGCCACCGGTGCCGGCAGCGCGCAAACCGTGACGGCTTCGGAACCGAATTACTCCGGTGCGTTTACGGCGGCCACCACGACGTGCGCGTCGATCGCCTCGATCGCGCCCGGTGCAGGATCATCGTTCACCGTAACGCCGCTGGGCGTCGGCTCGTGTTCGTTCACGATTACCGACGCCGGACTTCACGCTGCGACCTTGTCGATCGGCGTCACGGCGACGACCGTCGGAGGCTCCTAGCGTCATGCCGGACGACGTCCGCGATCCGCCTCTCGTCGTCGTGTTTTTCTACGCCGGGCCCGAGCTTCGCGCGCGGGTGCGGGACGTGAGCACGCAAGAGCAATGGGTCGTGCTGGACGGCTCCGCCTTGCGTCGTGCGCTCTTCCAAGAGCGCGAGCGCGCGCTCTAACTCTTCTGGGACTCGCCTATCCGGCGTTTCTTTTTCGCCCGCGTCACGTCGACGCAACATCGGAGATCCATCACATGACCATCACCAGTCGGCTCGCCGGTGCGAGTCTCATCGCCGGGATGCTCGCCGGTTGCGGCGGCGGCACCAACGGCACGCTCACCCCTTCGCCGCGTTCCGGGACGAGCGCGACGTCGTCGGTCACGCTTCGCATCGTCGTTCCGTCGCCCGCGTCGGCCTCCTCATCGCGCCGCACACCGCGTTACGTTTCGGCCGCGACCAAGTCCGCGACCGTCGTCGTCACGCCCGCCGGCAGCGGCGCAGCGGCGCCGGTCGTCGTCAACTGCGCGCTCAATACGTGCTCGGGGACGATCGCTGCACCGGTCGGCAGCGACACGTTCGACGTGCAGCTCTACGACCAGACCGGCGGCACGGGCAACGTCCTCTCGCGCGGTTCGACGGTGCAAGCCGTCGTTGCGAATCAGACGAACAGCGTCAACCTGACGTTCGATCCCGTCGTCAAAACCGTCAAGCTCGCGCTCGTCACATCATCGTTACCCGCGGGAACGGCAGCGACCGATACGCTGAACATCACGGCACAGGACGCGCAGGGTATGATCATCGTGGGTCCGGGCAGCTACGTCGACGCCGCCGGCAACCCGCTGACGATCACCGTCACGAAAACGGACGACAACCATCAGGGAGCCGGCAGCGGAGCGACGACGCTCGGCCCCGTCACGATCACCGGACCGTCCAACACGCAGGCACCGATCACGTACAACGGCGGCGCCATGAATGCGACCGCGTACGCGGCGACCGTTACCGGCGGCGCGGCGATCGCCACTGCGCCCGCGACGTTGACCTTCACGCCGACCTTGGTCGCATTCTATCCCACCCCTGCGAATAGCTTTCCGACGGCGATCGTCGCCGGACCCGATGGGAATCTTTGGACGGCCGGCGACCGCAAACCCGGCGGCTTCAACATCTTGAAAATCTCGACGTCCGGAACGTTCACCGGGTACACCAGCGCGGCGGGCGCAGACATCGCCGTAGGGCCGGACGGCAAGCTCTGGTTCGGCGGTTTCGGCGGCGGCAACGTCAGCAACATCACGACCGCCGGCGTCGTCACCGACGGTGTCGCGCTGGTTGGCGGGTCTACGAACGGTCTGACCGTGCTTGCCGACGGAAGCATCTGGATCACCGACACGACGGGCCGCATCGTGCAAACGAGCATCAGCGCACCGGCCACGAACGTCGCATACCCCACATCGGCCAACGTCTACCCGTACAGGATCAAGCTCGGACCCGATGGGAATTTGTGGTTCACCGAGTATTTCGGAACCAGCATCGCGCGCATCACGACGGGCGGAGCGATCACCGAGTTCGACACCGGCGGCGGCACCACGAATCTCGCGGTCGGACCGGACAACAACGTCTGGTTCACGCAGCGCGTCATGAGCCGAGTGGGCTACATCCTACCGGGCGCGCCGAACACGGTCACGACCTTCGCAGTCCCTGGGGGCGGCGATCCGAGCGGGATCGTGAGCGGACCGGACGGCAACCTCTGGTTCACCGAACAGAAAAGCCAGAAGATCGGCCGTGTCTCGACCACGGGGACGTTCACCATGATCGACACCCCGAATACCACGAGCGACGTCTCCTCGATCGCGGTCGGTCCCGACGGCAACCTCTGGTTCACCGACTACGGAGGCGCGATCGGCAAGATCGTCTGGTAAGCGCCGA
>JAQBPL010000366.1 GCA_028287545.1 Vulcanimicrobiota bacterium
GCGCGCGCGGCCGATCCCGGCACGGTCACGATCACGCAAGGGGTCGATGCCGCTACCTTGGATCCGCTCAAGGCGTCGATCACGACCGACACCAACGTGCAGGCGCAGCTCTTCGATACGCTGGCGCGGCGCTCGGCCGACGGCTCGTCGCTCGTTCCCCAGCTCGCGACGTCGTGGAAGCAGGTCGCGCCGAGCGTGTGGGAGTTCAAGCTGCGCCGCGGCGTCGCGTTTTCCAACGGCGACGCGTTCACCAGCGCCGACGTGAAGTTCTCGGTCGAGAAGATCCTCGATCCGGCGTACAAGTCGCAGCAGGTTCCGCGCGTCGACACGATCGCGCGCGTCGAGACGCCCGACGCCTACACCGTGCGCTTCGTGACCAAACGCCCGACGCCGCTGCCTCCGGCGATCACCCGGCCGATCTTCATCGCCGACGCAAAGTATTGGCAGGACCACGGCGACGCGTACGTCGCGGAGCATCCCGTCGGAACCGGCCCGTACACGCTGCGCGCGTGGCATCGCGACGATGCGCTCGAACTCGACGCGAACCCGCACTATTGGGGCGGCGCGCCGTCGATCGTGCACGTGATCTTCAAACCGATTCCAGAGGCGGCAACTCGCGTGTCGGCGCTGCGCACCGGAGCGGCCGACCTCATCACCAACGTGCCGTTCCAGTACGCCACGCTGCTCGAGGGCGGCACGACGACGCGCATGACGAGCGCGCGCAGCGTTCGCGTTCTGTATATCGCGTTCAACACGCTCCAGCCGGGACCGCAGCAGAACCGGCTCGTGCGCCAGGCGCTCAACTACGCGATCGACGTTCCCGCGATCATCAAAGCCGTGCTCGGCGGACGCGCGTACGAGCTCGGCGAGCCCGTGCCGCCGAACTTCTTCGGCTACGATCCCAAGCTCGCGTCGTACAAGCACGACCCGGCGAAGGCGAAAGCGCTGCTGGCCGAGGCGGGCTATCCTGAGGGCAAGGGCCTCACGCTCGCGCTGTACGCGCCGCAGGGCCGCTACAACGGCGACAAAGAGGTCGCGCTCGCCGTCGGCGGGCAGCTGCAGGCCGCGGGCGTGCACGTCGAAGTGAAGACACAGGAGTGGGTGAGTTACTACCGCCAAGTGCTGCAGCGCTCGGTCTCACCGATGTACATGCTTGGCTGGGGAAACATTACGTACGATGCGGACAACACGATGGGTTCGACGCTGACCTCCGACGCCGCCTCGTCCACGTATGCGAATCCGGCCGTCGACAAACTGACCGACGCCGCGCGCTACGAGCTCGACCCGGCAAAGCGAAAGGCCCTCTACGCGAAGGCGATGCGGATCGTGCACGACGATGCGCCGTGGCTCTTCCTCTTCCAGTACGAGGACCTCTATGCGACCTCCAAGCGTCTCCAATGGAAAGCGCGGCCGGACGAAGCGATCTACTGCGCCGAAATGCGGCTGACGTGATCGCTTCTACTTCCCGCGGCGCGTGGCCGACGCGCGCCGTCGCCCGCTCGACCCGCGCGATGGTCGCGACGCCGCATGCGCTCGCCACGGCCGCCGGGGTCGACGTGCTGCGGCGCGGCGGCAACGCGGTCGATGCGGCGATCGCCGCCAACGCGGTCCTGACCGTCATCTATCCTGCCAGCTGCGGGATCGGCGGCGACGCGTTCTGGATCGTTTACGACCCGCGCGCGGAGGCGGTCCGTTCGTACAACGGCAGCGGGCGAACGCCCCGTGCCGCGGCGCTCGACCGGCTGCCCGGCGGCGTCCTCCCGCAGCGCGGCGCGCTCAGCGTGACGGTGCCGGGTGCGGTGCGCTCCTGGGAAGACGTCGCCGCCGCGCACGGCACCCGCGGCTTGGATGACCTGCTCGCTCCGGCCGAACGCTTTGCCCGCGAAGGCTTCGCCGTAACCGACGTCTCCGGCGCCTACTTCGCGGGCAACGAACCGCTGCTGCGCGCCGACGGCGAGGCGACGCGCGTCTTCTTCAACGACGGCGTGCCGCGCGGAGGGGACGTGCTGCGCAACCCGCAGCTCGCCGAAACGATCGCGGCGATCCGCCGCGACGGCGCCCGCGCGCTCTACGAAGGCGCGATCGCCGAGCGAATCGTGCGCACGCTGAACCGCCTGGGCAACGTCATGACCGGCGACGATCTCGCCGCGCACCGCACCGAACCGACGACGCCGCTGCGGCTCGCGTGGAACGGCGGCGAACTGCTCGCACACCCGCCGAACTCGCAAGGCGCGTGCATGCTCATGGCGATGGGGATGCTGGCCGGCGACGCCGGCGCGGACGAGCCGCGCTGGAACCACCTGGCGATCGAAGCGATGAAACGCGCGATCTCGGTGCGCGACGCGAGCTTCGCCGATCCGGCGTTCAGCCCGAGCGGCGTCGAACGCGAGCTCGAGCCGCAGCGTTTGGCCCAGCACCGCGCCGCGATCGACCCCGAACGCGCGGCTGCGAAAGCGAGCGCGCGCGACCACGGCGACACGATCTTCCTGTGCGTGGTCGACGAGGACGGCATGGCCGTCTCGCTGATCGAGAGCCTCTACATGAATTTCGGCTCGGGGATCGTCGCCGAAGGCACGGGGATCGTGCTGCACAACCGCGGCGCATACTTCTCGACGACGCCGGGCCATCCCAACGTGTACGAAGGCGGGAAACGGCCGCTGCACACGCTTTCACCGCCGATGTTCCTGCGCGACGGCAAACCGGAACTCGTCTTCGGCACGATGGGCGGAGACGGGCAGCCGCAGATCGCGGTGCAGCTGCTGCATCACATCCTCGAGCGCGGTCTCGACGTGCAGCAGGGGCTCGACCTGCCGCGCTGGGTGTACGGCCGGCCCTCGATCGTCGGCCGTCCGGAGATCGCCTCGGCCGACACGGTCGTCGTCGAGTCGCGGATGGACGAAGCGATCGTGCGCGGCCTCGAACGCCGCGGCCATCGCGTCGCCACCATCGGCCCGTATGAGAACGCGATGGGCCACGCGCACGCGATAGCGATCGACCGCGAACGCGGCACCCTCGCCGGCGGCGCCGACCCCCGCGCCGACTCGCTGGCGCTCGGACTCTAAGCGCGTCGGGACGCGCGGCCGTCCGGCGGGTCCATACGTCCATTGAAGCAAGACCGCTCGTCGCAGTATGATCCGGCGAGATCGGAGAACTTGCTATGCTTACGAGGCAGCGCGCCGTCTCGGCGCTGTTTCTCTGCACATCCTGCGTCGTCCCGATGGCGGTGCCGGCGCAATCCGGCGGTCCGGGCATTCCGAGCGCCGAGATGCGGAAGCTGCGGCAGCTCAACATGCCGGTCGTCGCCCCGGTTCCGAAGCCCCTGGGCCTGACCGCGCACGTCGTCACGAACGCGTACGACAAGTCGTACAAGATCGTCTACTCGAATCTCGCCGGCGCATCCATCACGTTCGAGGTCACCCAGCTCGCCGGCGTCCCCGCGCCGGCTCACGACGCGACCCAGCAATCGGCCGCCGAGCCCCCGAAACGTCACGGGTTCTTGCAGCACATCTTCGGGGGCGGGAACGCCGCCAAAGTACCCACTCTCTCAAACGCGGATCGCTCCACCGGAACGTCCGGTGAGACGGAGGCGCAAGGGAGCTCGTCGTTGATGGCGGACTCGCAGTCGATCGGCCCGATTCGTTTCACCGCCGCCGGGCCGTGCCTCCACGGCACCGCCGATGCCGCGAAGGCGACCGTTCGCGGCGTACGGGTTACCGTGACCGGCTGCAACATCGAGAACGCCGACGTCTTGATCTCGACCTACAAACGCGTGCGCCGCGTGTAGCGGAGCGCAGAGACCGCACGCATGCAGCGTAACCCGGCGGCGGCTCCGCCGACGCCCGTGCGCTTGGGCGCCGAGCACGTCGCGGTGTTCGCGTGCGCGGCCCTCTCGGCGGCCTTCGTCGTGCTCGACGTCAACGGCGGTGCGTTCGATGCGGCACGCCCGGATCTCGGGATCGAGCTGGTCGCACGCGTGCTGATGCTGGTTCTCGCACTCTTCGCGGCCGTGCGGATGCAGGGCAATCCGGAGGTCCGTCTGCTGGTGTGGGCGGTGCTGTTCGCGTCGCTGGACGCGTATTGGCAGACCACCTACAAGCACGTCGGCGGACGTCCGCTCGAGTGGACCGAGATGGTCGTGAAGTACGTCGCCGTCGGGGCGGCCTTGGGGCTGCTGCTGCGCCTGTGCTCTCATTTCGGCGACGCACCGCCCACGCGTTTCCGTTCCTTCCTGCACGACTGGTCGTACGCGATCGGGGCCGCGCTGGCGGTCATCGGTCTGGTGCACGGTGTCATCTACATCCAGCACTGCTATTACTTCGACCCGGGCACCGGCGAGTGCATCGCCGACGACGCGACGCGTCTATGGACCCGCGCGTACCTGATCGCCGACGCGGCCGTACGGCTGGCGATCGTCGCCGCCGCGGTAATCGGATATCGGCGCTCGACGCTGGAGTACAAGCAGCGAACGATGCTGGTCGCATACTTCAGCGCGTGGTTCGCGCTCGGCACCGCGATCGATTTCTTGGCACGGCAGCCTCTGCCGTACTTCGCGGTCCTCCTCTTGCAGGTCGGCGACGCCGTGACGACGCTCCTGTTCCCGCTCGGACTCCTCTATGCTGCGACGCGCCGGCGGCTCTTCGACGTCGAGTACGTTGTGAAGATGACGACGTCGTACTCGGTCAGCACGCTCGTCGTCGTGCTCCTCCTCGCGGGCGTCGAAACGCTTCTCCACGAGCTTTGGATGAGCCCGTTCCACGCCGAAGAGCACCCCTCGAAAGAGTCGACGCTCTCTCTCGTGGCGATCGAGTTCTTCGCCGGCGTCTTGTTCGTGCTGTGCTGGAAGCCGTTCGAGAAGTGGCTCGAGAGCGTGCTGGACCGCACGATGCCCGAGCGGACGGAACGGCTCGAGCGGCTGCGTGGACTCATCAACAAAATTCCGTACGTCGCGACCCTGACCGAGCTGCGCAAAGAGCTTCGCGAAGGACTCAGTGCCGCCGTCTCGGCGCAGTTCGCCGACATCTTCCTGCACGACGGCAAGGCCGGGTTCGGCGCGTACCTCTCGAATCGTGCTCCGGAGCCGTTGTATCTGAGCGAGAACGAACCGCCGCTGACGGAGATCGTGCGCGGCGGTCACGTGTGCTTGGGCTGCCGGAACGAAACGGTTCCGAAGGCCGAACTGGCGATGCCCATGCCGGTCCGCGGAAAGCCGTACGGGGTTCTGATTTGCGGCGCACCCCTCCACGAGATCGTCCATTTTGCGCACGACGAGATCGAACATCTCAAAGAGTTCGCGGCCACGGCCGGCAGCGCGCTCTTCGCGTTTGGTGCCAAACTTCGTCCCGAGCCTTCCGGCGCGGGCGAAAGAACGAAGAGAACGCCGCGCAAAAAGCCGGCCGCCGTCTCCAGTTCGCCGCCGCGGGAGGCTCTATGATCACGACGATGCCGCGCACGTTCGCGCACTTGGCCGCATTCGCGGTGACCCTCGCGATCGGTCTTGCGACGGTTTGCGCAGCGCCTGCGCAGGCGGACCAGAGCGACGACGAGACGATGGGCCTGGGCGTCTACGACGACCTCAAAGCGAAGGGCCAGGTCGTGGAAGGTTCACCGTATCTGCCGATCCTGCGCCGCGTCGGCGACCGTCTCTCGGCGGCGGCGCGGCCGCATTGGTTCACCGAGCGCTTCTACGTCGTTCGCGGCAACCAGATCAACGCGTTCTCCGCACCGGGCGGCTACGTTTTCGTCAACGAAGGGCTGCTGCGAACGATCAACAACACGGACGAGCTGGCCAACGTCTTGGGACACGAAACCGCCCACCTCGTGCTCGGACACGTGCAGGCGAAAGTGCAGCAGCAGAAGCGGAAGAGCTTCCTCACCAACATCGGCAAGGCGCTCACCGGGAAGGGTTCAACGGGCTCTCAAAATACGTTCGATGCGGCGACGCAGATCGGGAACTACAGTTTCCTGAACTTCACGCGCCAGCAAGAGTACGCAGCGGACGAGCTCGGCGCGAAGCTCGCTGCGAAAGCCGGCTACAATCCCTGGGGAACCGTCTGGTTCTTCAACGAGCTCGGGCGCCTCGTCGGCGACGCCGGGTACGAGCAATACGTTCAGGAGCATCCTTCGACGTCCGACCGGACCGAACGCATCGCCCGCTATTTGCGCGACGGCACAGCCTACGCGCGCTGGAAGAACCGTCCCCCAACGACGACCGGCCTCGTGTCACCCTGAGCTTGTCGAAGGGGCCTCGTCACGGACGGTGCCGCGCGTTCAACGTTGCATTGCGGCACCACGCGCGACGAGGCCCCTTCGACAAGCTCAGGGCGACAAGGTGTCGTGGAGGGAGCGGGCGCGTTCGACGATCGAGGGTTCCAGGCCCAACAGGCGGGCGAGGGCGAGCGCGTCCGATTCGGTCGTGCCCCCGTGCGCGGCGACGACGCGGTAGTCCATCGCGGCGTTGATCGCGTCGAGCGCGGCGTCGAGATCGTTCGCGTCGATCGTGCCGAGGGTGTGCTGCCGCAGGCCGGCGATGCGCAGGTGCGGGACGCCCGCCGTTTGGGCGATCCCCTCGAAGTGCGTCGCCAGCAGCGCGAAGACGCCGCGCGCGCGCAGCGCTTCGGCGAACGCGATCAGCAGCGCGCGGCCTTCGCGCGGTCCGGTCGTGCGCGCGAACTCGTCGATCACGATCAGGGTGCGCGCCGACGCACCGGAGAGCGCCGCCTGCGCGCGCACGATCTCCGCCGCGTACGACGAGAGCAGGCGCGCCCGGTCGGCCGGGCCGTCGCCGCCCAGCCACACGATCTCCTCGAGCAGCGGCAGCGACGCCGCGTGCGCGGGGGGCGGCACGCCGAGGGCGGCGCAGGCGCAGACGAATCCGGCCGTGGCCAGCGCGGCGCTCTTTCCACCCATGTTCGGTCCGGTCAGCACCGCGACACCGCGCAATTCGAGCGAGATCGGCGTGTAGCGGTGGCCGCGCGCCGCGAGGGCATCGGCGAGCGGCGCGAACGTCGCCTCACCGAACGCGATCGCGCCGTCGGCGAAGCGCGGGACGCAGCCGCCCCAGCGCTGCGCGAAGGCGACGCGCGCGAGCAGCCGGTCGAGCGCGCCGAGCGCGCGCGTCGCTTCCGTCACCGCATCGGCTTCGCGCGCGACCGCCTCGGCGAGCATCCGCCGCGCGCGTTCTTCTTCTTCGGCGAGCGCGGCGAACGCGGCGTCACGTTCCGGGACGACGACTGCCAGCCGCAGCACGCGATACGTCGGCGTTTCGCGCACGGCGCGCACGTCGTCGGGCAGCGGCCCGTCGTAGACGCCGCGCAGAACGACGAACTCGTCGCCGACGGGATCGACGCCGAGCGCGTCGCGCACGCGCGCCGCGATCGTTTCGCGCTGCGCATCGAACGATGCCTCGGCCTCGGCCAGCGCGGCGCGCGCCACGCGCAGTCCGGGCGCGAACGCATCGGCGAGATAGAACCCGCCCCGTTCGCGGCCCGGCGCGAGGACCGCGTGCAATCCGTTGAGCACGGGCGGCCGCCGATCGTCGCGCTCCCTCGAAGGTGATGGTTCGCGCTGCGCGGCGTCCCAGCCGCGCGCCAGCGCCTCGAGGGCGTCGACGAAGCGACCGAGTTCGTAGAAGTCGACGTCGCCGAGCGCATCGCCGGCGCGCGCCCGAGCGACGATCGGCGAGGGCTCCGGAACGGCGCGCAGCGCCGCCCGCACGCGTCCTACCTCGCTCGCATCCAGCCGCGCGGCGAGCGCGACGACGTCGGAGATCTCGGCCTGCGCGCGCGCTTCGTCGCCCGGACCGTACGGCGCGATCGCCTCATCGTGCCGCCGTCCGAAGGCGCCGACCGGCGCGACCGCGGCACGCAGCCAATCCAGCCCGATCCGCTCGGCGCTCACGGCGTCGATCTTCACGGCGCGCCCTCCTCGGACCACAGATCGGCGACCACGTCGAACGTCGGCAGTCCGGTCGCGCGCGCGACGGCGTCGACCAGCGCGCGCGGCGGGAGACTCGAATCGCGGCCCACCGGCGACGTCGTGCACGCGACGACGCGCAGCGGGCATTCACAGCGCAGGTCGACCGCCGCCCGGAGTTTCGCGAACAGCGCGCCGCGCACGGCGATGCGCGTCGGATCGTCGACGACGACGGTGGAGCCGGCTTCATCAGCGAGCAGCGCTTCCGCGTCGCGCGCGTCCAGCGCGCCGGAGATGCGCACGACGCGCTCGCGTTCGCGCCCCGGATCGCGGCCCGGCAGCGTCAGTCGAGCGACGGCGTCGGCGGCGACTGCGGCGACCCGCGCGACCGTTGCGCCGCTCGCCGCACCGGTCGCGACGATCACCGCGTCGTCGCCGCCGGCGAGCGGCGCGACACGGTCGATCGCGCCGTCGACGAGCACGGGACCGCTGCAAAGCGCGCGCAGCGTGTCGATCGTTGCGCGCATCGCGCGTGCCGTCGGCGGCCCTGCGATCTCGCAGGTCGTCGGCAGCACGACCCGCGCGAACACCGTCGTTCCGAGCGCGCTCGGCTCGCCCGTCGCCAGTATCGCGAGGCCCGGGGTGCGCGGGAACAATCCGGCCGGCAGCGCGACGATCGTCCCGGGCGCGAGCCGCACGCGCGGTTTCGGTTCGGCGTCGAGCGCGTCGGCCGGCTCGCCGTCCCGGCCGATCGACGTCACGGCGATCGCGGTGCCGCGCCGCTTCGCGACGGCGCGCAGCGCGTTGAACGTCGTCGTCTTGCCGGCGTTCTTGGCGGTTCCGACGACGATCACGCTCCGTGCGGCACCGGTCGCCAGCGCGTACAGCCCTTCAGGCGCCGATGTGGTAGAACTTGAGCGCGGCAAACGCTACTCCCGTGAGCGCGAGGATGATCCCCGCCCACAGCGCCGCGGTGCCTTCGAATTTCGTGCCGAGCCGCTGGCCGAGCGAGAGCCCGAGCGCCGTCGCGAGCACCGACGTGATCCCGATGAACACGACGGACAGGCCGAGCGGCACGCCGATGTAGAGGATCGAGAAACCGATTCCCAGCGAGTCCAGGCTGATCGAGAGCGCCCCGAGCACGAGACCCCAGCCGCGCGAGAGGTCGAAACCGCCACCTTCTTCGGTTCCGTGCATCACCTCGTAGATCATGTAGCAGCCGACGCCGACGAGCGCGGCAAAGCCCAGATACCCCGCCGCATCGCCCAAGAGCCGGCCCGCCGCCTGGCCGATCCCGACGCCGATCAGCGTCATCGAGACCTCGGCCGTCGCGAAGGCGGCGCCGATGCGGACCTTCAGCCAGCGGTCGGTGCCGCGCATCCCCACGCCGACGGAGACGGCGAAGACGTCGAGCCCGAGCGAGAGCGCGACGAAAGCGACCTTCAGGAACGCCGCGATCGTCACGGCCCGACCCGCGGGGCTATGCGCCCAGAACCGATTGCAGCGGATCGGTCAGCAGCTGGTGCACGGTCGTGCGCAGCTGCGAGAGCGTGAACGGCTTGTTGAGGAACGCGTTCGCGCCAGCGGATTTGGCGCGCGCGTCCATCGCGTAGTTGTTGTGGCCGCTGATCATGACGATCGGAATCCGCGCCGTCACCGCGTTCTGGCGCACCCGGCCGATGAGCTCGATCCCCGACATCCCGGGCAGCATGAAGTCCGAGATCAACATGTCGTACGGAGCGTCGCGCTGGATGTGCACCAGCGCACTCTCGGCGTCGTGGCACATGACGATCTCGTACGGTCCCTTGGAGAGGATCGTTTTGATCAGCGTGCAGATTTCCGGATCGTCGTCGGCGACCAGGACGCGCCACGTCATCCGGCCCGCTTCCCGAATCCCGGTCCTCACGCCTACGCGCGATTTGTGAAGAGCGTGAAAAGATTCGCTGGTCCATCCCCACGGTGGTACCCCGAGGGCCGCGTCGGATCATCCCCGAAGTCGCGGGGTCGTGGCAGTCCTCGATGTGATCCAGACCCCGGCGTTCCAGCGGCGCTTCTTCTTTCTTGCGAAGCGCTTCATCGCCGGCGAGACGGTCGACGAAGCGATGGATGCCGTGGCGGCGCTCAACGCGGCCGGGATCACGGCGACGCTCGACTTCCTGGGCGAGGACGTCACGGCCGCGGCGGAAGCGGAACGCACGCGCGACGCGTACTTCGCGCTGCTCGAAGCGATCCGCGCGCGCGGCGTGGAGACGAACGTTTCGGTCAAGCTGACCGCGATGGGCCTGCTGATCGATGAAGCGTTCGCGCTGGAGAACCTCCGCGCGGTCCTCGCCTCGGCGGCCCGCAACAGCGATCCGTTCGTACGGATCGACATGGAAGGCAGCGCCGTCACCGACGCGACCCTGCGCGTCTTCGAGCGCGCGTTCGCCGAGACGAAGCATGTCGGCCCCGTCCTGCAGGCTTACCTCAAACGCACGCCGGCCGACGTCGAGCGCGCGATCGAGCTGGGCGCCCGCGTGCGGTTGTGCAAGGGGGCCTACGGCGAGCCCCCGGAACTCGCGTACAAGGACATGCCGACGATCCGGCGCCAGTTCATGCGTTCGGCGGAAGCGCTCCTCGAGCGCGGCAACTACCCCGGCATCGCGACCCACGACGAACGCGTGATCTCGGCAGTTGAGACGTTCGTGCGCGAGCGCGGCATCGGACGCGACCGTTTCGAATTCCAGATGCTCTACGGCGTGCGGCCGGAGGTCCAACGGCGCCTGGTCGCCGAGGGGTATCGGCTGCGCGTCTACGTTCCGTACGGGACGCATTGGGCCGGCTACTTCTACCGGCGCATCACCGAACGCCCAGAGAACCTGCTCTTCGCCGTACGTTCCATGATTTCTCGCTAGCCTGTCCTGAGCTTGTCGAAGGGCGCTAGTCGTCCGAGATCCGCTCGACCTTCGTCATGCGGTCGCTCTCGATCAGGCGCCCGAGCGTCGCGAAGCCGGACTCGACTTCGCCGAACACCGTGAAGTCGCGATTCAAGTGCAGCTGCGGCGAGATGGTGATGTAGAACTGCGCTCCGGCGGAGTCGCGGATCGGGCCGGGATTCGCACCGTCCGTATAGTTGAGGCCCATCGAGATGACGCCGGCGCGCTGTTCGAGCGGGTTCTCTTCGGCCGGAATCGTGTAGCCGGCATCGCCTTCGCCGTTGTCGTGCGGGTCGCCGGTCTGCGCGACGAAGTCGGGGACCACGCGGAACCACCGCAGGTCGTCATAATAGCCGCGATTCGTCAGGCCGAGGAAATTCGCAACGGTCAGCGGGGCCCATTCCGGGTAGAGCCGCACGACGATGCTCCCCTTGGTCGTGCCGATCCGCACGCGCGGGTGCGGGCCCGGCATCGGGCCGTCGAGCAGTGCCGAGGTCGTCGGAGCGAGCGCGAGATCGAGCCGCGCGTCGGCCGCATCCGGCCTGCGCGGCACGCCGGAGGGGCTCGGCCGCGGCAACGGCGCGGACGTGTCCGCGGGAGCAGGCGGCGGCGTCACGACGCCGGCGGGGATCGCCTGCAGATGGTCGGTGCGTTGGCCGCCGGCGAGCACCTTGACGCTCTCGATCGCCTGTTCGCGAACGCGCCACGACGGGTCGGACAGCAGCGGCTCGAGCAGCGTCGCTTCGGAGGCGTGCTTGCGGCGCGCGACCAGGTCGGCGAATTGGATGCGCACGAGCTCTTCGCGATCGGCAAGACCGGCGCGGATCACGGCGGCCGTCGTCTGCTCCGGGAACGCTCGGCGCAGCGTCCATGCTTGGTGCCACCGTACCGTTCCGTTCTTTTCGCGGCGGAAGGCGCGCTGAATCCCGGCCGCGATCTCGGCGGCGCCGGCCTCGTCCCGCCAACCCGAGAGCGCCGTCGCGGCGCGCGCGCGGACGATCGGATCCCGGTCGCGGGCGAGAAGGCGGCCCAGCTCCGGGGCGAGCCCGGCGGCGCCGGGCGACTTGCCGGCCTTCGCTCGCCAGGCGGCGTCGATCGCCGCTACCCGAACGGCGGGCGCCCGGTCGCGGAGGACGCGGGTCACTACCTCGGTCGATATGGGGGTCTTGGCAGCCAGCAGGCCGTAACCGTATACGGCGAAAGTACGGAGCGAAACGTCTCGGGCCCCGGTCGCGTTACGTAGAGGCCCGGCCGCGCGTGCGTCTTCGGTCCTCCCGAGCGCCAGCGCCGCCCGCCCCGCTACCCTCACGTCGCGTGACGCGAGAGCAACGGTAAGCTCGTCGGAGTACGTCCGGGTACTTTCGAACTCCACCAAACGCCGGTAATCGATCTGCTCACCGGGAGCGCCCGCCACCGGCGCGAGGACCATGCAAGCCGCGGTAACGACCGCCACGGCCGCCAGGAGTACCCGAAACTTAATGCAAGCGATCATCTCGACGACAACATCCATGGCTTCGCTTACGTTACTGAGATAGGTCAATTTTCATCCACGAGGT
>JAQBPL010000370.1 GCA_028287545.1 Vulcanimicrobiota bacterium
GGCATGAGGATCTGAGCGATGCCGTGTTCGATCGCGACGTAGCCGGGATTGAACGCGGAGTTGGCCCAGTCTTCGAGGCCTTCGTAAGGGGCATCGATGATCGCGCCTTGACCGGCGACGATTGTGAGGTACGCGAACCCGGTCCCGCCGTAGGGCGTGAGCGAGATGCGCGGCACGTTCGTGTTTTCGAGGAACGTGACGCCGAGGTACTGGCTGACTTTGCCCTTGATGTAGACGGCCGACATACCGAGGGTCTGGTTCGCCTGTTTGAAGTCGGGGTCGAAGTACAGCGAGCGCATCACTTTGGGGCTGATGTGCGCGAGGTACGTGCCCTCGTCCTCACCGTGACGGTTCATCGAATACGGAACGGCGTCCGATTGGAGTTGGCCGACCGCATCGAGGAGCAGCGTCTGCGTGAGGCTGGACGAGGCAGGCGGCAACTTCGCAAAGTGCAGCACGCCGGCCGAGAAGATCTGGTTCGGACCATCGCCCGCGGTGATGACGTCGCCGGGGTTGATGGCCTTGCCGGCCGGAACCGTCATCTGCAACACGCCCGAGATGCCATTACCGCGCGCGGCCGTCGGCGCGCCGGGCGTGCCGTACGGGTTGACGCCGTTGATGAACGGCACGTAGTTGGAGAGGTTCGTGCCGGCCGGCGTTGCGAGCGTGACCGAGATCGGGAACGAGCCCGTCATCGAACCGGCCGGGTAGACGAACGCCGGGAGCGGAGCCGCGCCCGAGGTCGGGACCACGACGCCGTTGGTGCCGCCGGCGCCGACCGTGATCACGGTGTCGAAGCCGCGGATGTCGTCGACGGTGAGGTTGACGCCCGCGCCGGCCGCGACGGTCGATGCCGCGATCGTGTTCGCCGCTGCGTAGCCCGCGATGTAGGTGTCGCGCGCGAGCAAGTCGATCGACTGCGTCGCTTGATGGAACGACACGTCCGTCTGGTGATAGAAGCGGTCGACGATCGCGAAGTTCGTGCCGATGAGATCGAGGTTGATACCGTCGGTGAGCTCGATCGGGGCGAACGTGTACTGCTCGACCGAGAAGTCGGCAGCCGTGACGCCGTTGTTGGGCGGCGTTTGCGCGCCGGAGTTCGATGCCGCGACCACGACCGGCGCCTTGAGGCCCGGACGGGTACGCGTGATCGTCGTACCTTTGTGCTTGCCGAAGATGTCTTCGGAGAACGATTCGGAGTCGACGCCTTCCCAGTAACCGTTATGCGCGGTCAGGTAGTCGTCGAACGAGGTTTCGATGTAGCCCTGTTGGATGATGGGCTGGAGTTGCGCGGGCAGGTTGGCGATGTCGAAGATGGCCAGCGTGAACGCCGGAACCAACGACAAAACAACGACCGCCGCGGTTTGCGAGGGACGCATGAACGCGTTTCCTTTCGGTTGCGTGTGTGTAGAAAAGCGCCGTAGCGTCCCATCGCGGGCCGCGGCACGGAGTCGGCTCTAGCGGTTGGGGCGCAGGCTGTTTCTGTAGGCCGTGAGCGCCACTTTACGCTGGGGCGCGGTGAGGTTGCGCAGGTCGGGCAGTCCGCCCGTCGCTGTCGTGTCGGTCGCCGTCGCGGCGGCCGTTGATGCGCCCTTTGCTGTGGAGTTGCCCTTTGCAGCAGCAGCAGCCGCTGTGGCTTCGGCAGCAAGGCGCGCCGTTTTTTCAGCCTCGGTCTCTTCGGCCGTCTCGGCTTTGAAGAGCACGGTGTTGGCTTTCTTCCACTCGGGAAGCGCCTCGGCGATGCCGATGGGCTCGCCGGTCTTGGGATCGATCTTCACCTTGTCGCCCATGTCCGCGAGGAACAGGTCGACAACGCGAGACGATAGTGCGCCCGCGGCGGTCAACGCATCGCGCGCATCGGCACGGAGAACGCGCTGATTGGAAGCAGCGACTTGCGCGCTAACCGTATCGAGCGTGGACTTCGTTTCTTTGAAGCGATTGCGGTGCTTCTCGTTCTCTGCGTTGAGTTCACCGATGCGGGACTGTGCGGAACCGAGGTCGCGTTCGTAGTTCCGCCCGAGGTCTTCGAGTGCGCGCCGAAGTTCTTTGGGATCTTCGGTGTTCGGAACAACGAATTGACCGGACTTGCCGCGTGGCTGCTCAACCGCGGGTGTTACCACAGCGGCAGGCGTGACCACCGGCTCTGCTACGACAGTCTCACCGTCGAAGAGCGCGAGAACATACGCCGGGACGAGTTGAATCAGGGACTTCAAGGAATCGCTCCTAGGTTGACGCATCACGCGTCGGAAGTGCCGCCAGAATCGCTCTTAGCGGCGAATTGTGCCGCGATTGCGGCTTGATCGGCGGTCGCTTCGAGTGCGCGTGTTTGCGCCTCGTCGCGAGCCTTCTCGATCGCCTCGACTTCCGCCGAGGAGTCTTGCACGTCGAACAGGCCAGCGGTATTACCTACACCCGTCGAGGGAGCGATGAGCTCGCCCGCGACCGCTTGGACCGTGGCCTGAACTTCGAACAGCTTGTCCTGCCCGTGCAGTTCGTAGTAGTCCGGCCACGATTCTTCGATCGTCGCGGTCGGATCGGGGTCGGCGGTGCCGGCGTATGACGGCAGCGCGATGTCGACTTTCGCCCACATGCGCATCGCCATACGGAGCAGCCCGATGCCGACATGCTCGCCGATCGTGACGCGGAGGATGTCCGCGAGCACGGTCTGCGCGTAGTTCAGCATCTTCATCGCGACGGCGGACATGTCGGCCGCGGCGCCGCTGTCGGGCGTGATGCGCGACATGGCGCCGTTCTCACGTGCGATATCGCGCAGCGTCTTGACGTAGATGTCGATCGCGACTTGCAGCGCATCGCCGCGAGCCTCGATGAACTTTGCATCTCCGCCGGGACCGACCGAGATGGCGTCGGAGGCCGTGCCCCCCATCGAGAGTTCTTCGTCGAGGTCGTCGCCGAATTTACCGCCGCCGTGCGCTTTGCCCGCGATGAGCGCCATCTGCGGGTCGCCGGCATAGTCGAACGCGCGGCCCACTTGCGAGAGCGTGCGATCGATGCGGAATTGATAGTCGATCACGGTCTCGAAGATGCAGAGCCCGTCAGGATACAGACTGT
>JAQBPL010000372.1 GCA_028287545.1 Vulcanimicrobiota bacterium
TGCTCAACGTCGCCGACATCATCATCGCGCCGAACGCGGCCTTCGACCGGCTGCGCCAAGTGCCGACGTGGTTTTGGGCCTTCGTCGTCGCCTCGCTGCTCGCCATCGCGGGCTCGCTGCTCGCGCAACCGGGGATGCAGCACGCGCTGGAAATCAGCATCCCGGCCCAGCTCGCCGGCGACCCCAGCATTGCGAAGCTCCCGCCGGAACAGCAGCAGAAGACGATCGCGCGGGCATTAGGGATGACGCACGTGATGACGCAGATCGGCTGGATTCTCGTGCCGTTCGCGATTTTGATCACCGGGGTCATTCAGGCGCTGATCCTCACCGTCGCGAACGCGATCGCCAAGGGTGACGGCGACTTCAAGAAGTTCTTCGCGCTGAGCGTCACGGTGAGCGTCGTCGGAACCGGCCTCTACACCATCGTCTACGCTCTCATCGTCCTGGTTCGCGGCCCGTCGGCGTTCGAAAGCATGACGGCCCTCCAAACGGCCGTTCCCGGCCTCGGACTCCTCGTGCCGGGGGCGCACGGTTGGCTCGGCGGATTCCTCAGTGCGTTCAACATCTTCTTCCTGTGGGCGACCGCGCTGCTCGCGCTGGGCGCGATACGTGTAGGCCGCATCTCCGGGGGCGCAGCCTGGTCGGCGTCGATCGTGGTGCTCGTGTCCTACGCGTTGTTCGCGGCGTTCGGCGCGCGCAACGGGTAAGGTGCGGAACGCGCTCGCCGCGGCCGCACTCGCGACGGTCGCCGTCTTCGCCGTGCCCGTCCCTGCGCGCGCCGGCGCCGCGCTCGATTTGCGCGCGGCAGTCCGGTACGCGCTGGACCACGATCCAGCGGTCTTGAACCGGCGGGCGACCGTCGCGCAGAACGAGGCGACGTTCGCGAAAGACCACGCGTTCGAGTTCCCGGCGATCAGCGGAACGCTGCAGAACCAGCTCGCCAAGACCAACGGGGCGAACGGCGGCCAGTTCCAGCAGTTCGGTCTCCAGCAGAATCAGGTGTTCTCGCAAAACATCGCCCAGGTCGGCGCGACGTGGAATCTGTACAACGGCTCGCTCGCGCAGATCCAGGCCCAGCAGGCGAAGCGGCTCGTGGAAGAGTCGCGTTTCGATCTCCGCCGAGCGGAACAGCAGCTCGCCTCCGACGTCGCGGGCGCCTGGTACTACGCGGTGCAGCAGCGGGAAGCCGTGCGGCTCGCCGCCGCCGACCGCACCTACCAGCAGCAATTGCTCGATGCGGCTCGCGCGCTGGAACGGGTCGGACGGGTCGCCGGGGTCGAAGTTCTGCGCGCGCAAGTCAACGAACTGCGCACCGAGGCGACGCTCACGTCCGCCCGCGCCGCCGAGGCGAACGCGCGCGAGGCGCTCGCACAACGCGCCGGCGCACCGTACGACACCGCGTTCGCGCTGCCGGAAGTGCTAGCGGAGCCTCCGTTGCCCTCCACGCCCGTCGAGACGCTGATCGCTCTGGCGCTGAGCGCGCGCGCCGACATCGCCGGCGCCCGGGCGCAGGTCGCGTGGGCTCGGCTCACCGATGCCGCGATCGAAAGCGACCGCCGGCCGCAGCTCCAGCTGAGCGGCTCGTTCGGAAACTCCGAGACGCCGACGACGCAGACGACGGGAGCGCAGTTCATCAACGGCATCTTCTTCCCGGCCACGACGAACCGCCGGACCGGTTTCTGGCAGATCGGCGCGACCGAAACGTTCTCGCTGCCGCTGATTGAATACGGCGCCCGCCGCGCGCAGCACCGCGCCGCGCGGGCGCAGCTCGACGCGGCGCTGGCGACGCTGGCTTGGGACGAGGCGGGCGCGGCGACCGATGTCCGCCAGGCGCTGCGTGCCGTGCAGACCACTGCCGCCGTCCTCGCCACCTCGCGCGAAGCCGACCGTCTCGGCGCGGAGTCGGCGCGCATCGCGCAACTGCAGTACCGCAATGGCCTGATCTCCCTAACCGACGCAACCGCGGCGGAGCAAAGCGCGCTCTCCGCGGCGAACGACCTCGTCGTCGCGCGCGTCAACTATCTCACCGCACTCGTCCGCTTGCGGGCATCGGTCGGCGTCGCCGATCCGGTCGCCGTCGTCGACCTGGGGGCCCCGTGAATCGTCGCCGCAACGTCATCATCATTCTCATCGCGCTCGCCGCGATCGTCGGTCTCGGCGTCATCGCCGCGCGCCCGAGAGGCGCGGCGATCACGGTCCGCGCGGTGAAGGTCGCCTACGCGCGGTACCAGACGAAACTCCCGGAGACCGGCATCGTGCAGCGGCCGCAGACCCAGACGCTGGCGGCCCTCGTTTCGGGCAACGTCGCGCTGGTCTCGGTGCATCCGGGCGAACACGTGCGCGCCGGGCAGCTGCTCGTGACGATCTCGAACCCGCAGTTGGTCGACGCCGCCGCAAGCGCGCGCGCAGCGGCAGCCGCGGCGCAGGGACGCGCCCGCACCACGCAGTCCGCCAACGCGACCCTGCCGGAACAGAACCGCTCAAGCGTCGTCCAGGCCGAGGCTGCGGTGCAGATCGCGCGCTTCAACCTCAACCAGGCGATCACCGATCAGCGCGCCGGGACGCAATCCGGCCTCGGGTACGGCGGTACGTCGGCGTCGCAGCAGCGCGCCGCCGCCGACACGGCCGTCGCGGAACGCGAGACCGATCTGCGCGAAGCGCGGCGCATCGCCTACGCCGATCGCGACCTCTACGCGCAGAAGGCGGTCGCCAAGAACACGCTCGATGCGGATCTCGCGAAACTCCAGCTCGCGCAGGCCGCCTACGAACAGGCCAAACGCGACCGCAGCGAGATCTACGCGCAGATTGCGCGCCAGACGCCGGTGCTCTCCGATCGCGTGCGCGCCGACCGTGACGCGGTGACACAGGCGGAAGCAGCGCTCGCCGCCGCGCGCGCGAACGCTGCCGCGGACAAGAGCGGCGACGTGCAAGCCGCACTCGCCGACGCGCAAAAGGCCGCCGAAGACGCCCGCTACGCTGAGGACCAGGTCGGCCGCCTGCGCATCACCGCACCCTTCGCCGGCACCGTGCAGACGATCGCCGCCGAGACGGGCGATTCGCTGCGCCAGCTGCAGCCCGGCGACGCCGTCACCGCGGGCCAAGCGATCGTCACCATCTCCGCCGAGCGAAACTTCGTCGTGCGCGCGAAAGTCGACGAGCAGGACGTGGCCAACGTTCGCGTCGGCCAGAAGGCGATCGTCTCCGGCGAAGACCTCGGCACCGCGACGCTCCCCGGGACGGTGCAGCTCGTCGGCGCGGTCGCACAGAAGAGTGACGACCCCTCGAACACGGCGCGCCAGATCGTCACGACGATCGCGCTCGCGAAGACCGTCCCGTATCTGCGCGACGGGATGAGCGTCGACGTCGACATCATCACGCAGGATCGCCCGCACGTCCTCACCGTCCCGATCGACGCGATTCGGCGTGACGCGGCGAACAAGCCGTACGTCCTCGCGATCGTCAACGGACGGGCCGCGAAGCGTCCGGTGCGGCTCGGCACGACCAACGACATGCAAGCCGTCATCGTTTCCGGCGTCGAACCCGGCACGAGCGTCGTCGCCGAACGCAACGTCGGCATCGTCGACGGCATCTCGGTCTCGCCCACCTCGGCCCCGTCGGCGAGCCCGTCGCCGGCCAAGTGACGCGCCTGGGCGCCTATCTCGCCGAAGCGTTTTCGGCGATCTGGCGCAATCGCACGCGTTCGATCCTCACCATGCTCGGGATGATCATCGGGACCTCCTCGATCATCGCG
>JAQBPL010000389.1 GCA_028287545.1 Vulcanimicrobiota bacterium
GCCCGCGGCCAGCGTGGCGCTCGCGCCGGCGAGCGCTTCGCGGGCCCGGGCGACCGCATCGGCCTGGCGCGCCGAAGCGAGATGGGGCCGGGCGAGGTCGAGCGCCTCGCCGTCCCAGCCGGCCCGCGCGACGGCCGCCTCGACCGCCGCGAGCGCGGCCGGATCGTACACCGACCCGCACAGGGCGTCGTGCTCGGCGGAGTCTCGCGCGGCGTAGCCGAGCGTCCCGAGATCCCGTTTGTTGAAGAGCACGACCCGCGGCCGTCCGCGGGTCGCCGCGAGAATTCCGCGCGCATCCGCGTCGAGCGGCCGGGACCCGTCGACGACCACGAGCGCGACCGCCGCGCCGGCGAGGGCGCGTTGCGCGCGTTCGATCCCGCTGCGCTCGATCGCGTCGCCCGTCGCGCGCAGTCCGGCCGTGTCGAGCACGCGCACCCGCACGCCGTCGATCGCAAAGCTCTCCTCGATGACGTCGCGCGTGGTACCGGCGACCTCGGAGACGATCGCGCGGTCTTCGCGCAGCAGTGCGTTGAGCAGCGATGACTTGCCGGCGTTGGGCGGACCCACGATCGCAAGCGACGTCCCTTCGCGCACGATGCGGCCGCGTTCCCAGTCGCGAACGAGTCCGGCCAAGAGCGCGTCGACCTCGTCGACCGCCGCCCGGAGCCGCGGCCGCGACGGCTCCGGGACCTCGTCGGGGTAGTCGATCGAGCCGGCCAATTCTTCGAGCACGGCGGCGAGCGCCGCGCGCGCGTCGTCGACGACGCGGCGCAGGCCCCCGGTGAGGTTGGCTTGCGCGGCGCGCGCGGCGGCGCGCGACTCGGCGTCGATCATGTCGGCGACCGCCTCCGCCGCGCTCAGATCGAGCTTGCCGTTGAGAAAGGCGCGGCGCGTGAACTCGCCGGCTTCCGCCGCGCGCGCGCCGGCG
Organism: Vulcanimicrobiota bacterium; assembly: GCA_028287545.1. The sequence goes on from JAQBPL010000389.1 coordinate 929, forward strand.
TGCAGCAGCGCCCGCAACGTTTCGCGGGCGACGACGGGGCTGCCGTGGACGTGTAGTTCCACCACGTCCTCGCCGGTGACACTGCGCGGCGCGTCCATCGCGAGCGCCAAGCCGCGGTCGATGACGGCTCCCTCGACGTCGAGGATCTCGCCGTATACGACGGCGCGGTCACGCAGCGGCTCGCTGCTGCGGAAGACCCGCGCGGCGATCGCGCGGGCATCCGGACCGCTGCAGCGGACGATGGCGATGGCGCCGCGCCCGGGGGGCGTGGCGATCGCCGCGATCGTCACTCGGCTTTGGGGTACACGACCAGCCGGCGTTCGGGTTCAACCCCTTCGGACTCCGTGCGCACGAACGGCGAATCGGCCAGCGCGAGGTGGACGATCTTTCGTTCCGACGGCAGCATCGGGTCGAGCTTGATCGGGCGCGCTTCGCGCACGACCCGCTCCAGCGTGGCGAGCGCCAGCGTCTTGAGCTGGTCGGCCCGGCGCGCGCGATACCCTTCGGCGTCGATCGTGTAGTAGCGTCGGTTGCTGCGCACGCCGGCGTTGATGATGTTGTTGTAGATGAGGTTGAGCGCTTCGAGCGTCTTGCCTTCACGCCCGATCAGCGACGCCAAGCGCGCACCGCGGACCTCGAAGTACTCGCCCTCGCTGCGCGCGATGTACACGATCTCGACGTCGTCGAGTCCCATCTTGGCGAGAATCTCTTCGAGCAGCGCGCGGGCCGGCTTCGCCTCTTCGGGCTCGGGCGAGGGTTCGACCGCCGCCATCGGCTCGCGCGGCGGGCCGGAGCGCCGCGGCGGCGGACCGGAGCGCCGATCGCTTTGGCCGCTGCTCGGGACGGGTCCCCGCTTCTGGAGGTCCCGCCCGGCTTGTCGCCGCTGACCGTGGCCGCGCCGGCGGCCGCCTTCGTAGTCTTCCATCCGTCCTTTATCTCTTCGCGCGCTTCCTGGGTCGGTAGGCTCGCTTGCCGTTGGCGGCAGCGGCACCGTCGGCGGTTGTTCCGTTCGCGGCCTTCGAGGCCTTCGCCGGCTCCGGCAGCGGCTCCGCGGCGGCGGCGGCGAGGGTCGCGGCGCGGCCGGGTCCGATCAACCCGTAGCGGCGGAACATCATGTACTGCTGCGCCACCGTGAAAATGTTCGTCGCCAGCCAGTAGATGTACAGCGCCGACGCCCAGCGGTACTTGAAACCGAAGAACGCGATCATCGCCGGCGAGACGAAGGCCATGATCTTCTGGGTCTGGGCCTGCTGCGGGTCGCTCGACGGCGGGCTGCCGTAGCGCACCGTGAAGTACATCGAGACGACGTAGAGGACCAACAGGATGACGTCGGGGACCGCGAGGCTCGTCCCCAAGATGTCCGGGTGCGCCCTCGAGAACTCGGTCCCGATCCACAGCCAGTGTTCTTGTTTGAAAATGCTGTTGGGGACGGCGACTTGGTTCTGAATCGCCCAGTAGAGCCCGATGAGAATCGGCATCTGGATCAGCATCGGGATGCAGCCGGCGACCGGGTTGACTTTGTGCTCTTTGTAGAGCGCCATCATCGCGGCGTTCTGGGCCTGCGGGTCACCCTTGTACTTGGCCTGGATCTGCTTGACCAGCGGCTGGACCTTTTGCATCTCCGCCATCGATTTGAACTGCATGTCGGAGAGCGGCCACATCACGATTCGCACGAGCAGCGCGAGCGCGATGAGCGCCCAGCCGTACGACGGGATGACCGAATGGATCGCAGTCAGGACACCGCCCAGCGCGTTGACCAGCGGGTCGAAGAACATGTTGGCGGCGAGCAGGGCGATCACGGGCGTCAAAGGGCCTTTCGAGTCTGTGGAACCGGGTCGTAACCGCCCGGGTGCCAGGGTCCGCAGCGGATCAGCCGCAGCGTCGCGAGCCTACCGCCGCGCAGGAGTCCGTGTTTCTCGATCGCCTCGGCGGCGTATTCCGAGCAGGTCGGGCTGAAGCGGCAAGCCGGGGGAAGGATCGGCGAGACGAACCGCTTGTAGGCCCGCAGGACGACCAGCGCGACCGACCGGGCGATCACGCCGGCGCTCCGAAGACCCGGTGGACTTCTTCGACGAGGGCTTCGAAGGGAAGCTCGCCGGCCCCGGGCCGGGCGATGAAGACCACGTCGCGCCAGGGCGGCATATCGAGGGGATACCCGTCCAAGATTGCCTTGATCCGGCGACGAAGCCGATTGCGCACCACCGCGATGCCGACCGTTCCGGCGACCGTGATCCCGACCCGCGTCCGGCGACGGCCGTCCGCGACGAAACACGTGAGCGCGGCGCCGGCACGGCGCTTTCCGCGCCGGGTCGCCCGGGCGAAATCGCCGCGGCGGCGGAGCGAATCGAAGGATCGCATGCTGCCGCGGTGAGCCCCCGGTCAGACCGAGAGGCGGTGACGGCCCTTCTTGCGGCGGGCGGCGAGGACGCGGCGTCCGTTCTTGGTGGACATGCGTTCGAGGAAGCCATGGACGCG
>JAQBPL010000391.1 GCA_028287545.1 Vulcanimicrobiota bacterium
GCGGCGCTCGAGATGCCGGCGGCGCGGCTGCGCGTCGCGCTCGAGGCGCTGGAAGCGGTCGGCGTGACGGGCGCGGAGCGCGCCGAGCTGCGGTTCGCGGCGAACCCCGGCGAGCCGGAGCGGGCGCTCGGGAAGATCGCCTCGGGCGGCGAGCTCTCGCGGGTGCTCCTTGCGCTCGTCGTCGTGCTGGCCGACCGCCGGGAGCGCAGCGCGCTCGTCTTCGACGAGATCGACGCGGGGATCGGCGGCGCCACCGCGTCGGCCGTCGGCCAGCGCTTGGCGCGTTTGGCGGAGCGGGCGCAGGTCGTCTGCATCACCCACCTCGCGCAGATCGCCTCGCACGGCACCGCCCACGTCGCGCTGCGCAAGCGCGCCGGCGCGGCGGCCACGACGATCGAGGCGGTCTCCCTCTCCGGCGCCGCGCGCCAGGCAGAGATCGCCCGCATGCTCTCGGGCGCTCAGCACGGGGTCGCGCTCGACCACGCGGCCGAGCTGATCCGGGCGAATCTTGGGAGTTCATGAGAATCGAAAGATTCTCAGGGTCCTCACGGCTGCTCCGGGTACCGTCGCAAGATGCGAATGGTGCTGCTGCTGGCAGCGCTCGCCGTCCTGACCCCGTACCCGGCCGTCGCGGAAGACGTGCCGACGGTCCCCTCCGTCCTCGCCGCCCTGGCCGCGGCGCCCGATCAGCCCGATGCCTACAAGGCATCGGTCGCGCTCCACGTGCGCATGCGGATGTTCCCGTTCATCCGGATGACCCTGCACGGCGACTCGTGGTACAAGCGCCCCGGCCTCTACCGATTCGTGTTCCGCGGCGTGCCGTTCGTCGCCAAAGCGTTCTCCGACATGAAATACGATCTGGGTGATCCGGCGCGCTGGCCCGATCGCTACGAGGTGGCGTTCGCGCCCGGTTCGACCGACGCCGAGCCCGTCTTGCGCCTGACTCCCAAGAGTCACGCGCTCGTGAAGACGCTCGACGTGGTAGTCGATCCCCAACGCGGGCGCATCTTGCGGGCGACCTGGTCCCGCAACGATGGCGGCACGATCGCGCTGGTGCAGACCTACGTGCCGGGGACCGACGGTCACGCCGTGGTCGCCAAACAGCTCGCGACGATAAACTTGCCGCGCATGAAAGCCGAGCTCGAAGCCGACTACGCCGACTTCGCCCCAACCGACAACGCGGTCGGCGTCGCGCCCTGAATCGCGCGGCGCCGCGGTAGGGTAACGCTCGCCGCGAGCCGCATTTTGCGGACGATGCAGTCGACCTCTCCCGCCCAACGCGCTTTCGCCAGCGACAACAACGCCGGCGTCCACCCGGATGTCCTCGCGGCGCTCGCCGCCGCGAACGAGGGCCACGCGCCGGGCTACGGCGACGACGCGTACACGGCGCGCGTCGAGGACGCGTTCCGCGCGCTGCTCGGCGACGATGCCCGCGTGTTCTTCGTCTGGAACGGAACCGGCGCGAACGTGATCGCGCTCGCCGCCGCGCTGCGGCCGCATCAAGCGGTGATCTGCCCGCAGTTCGCCCACCTCAACGTCGACGAATGCGGCGCGTTCGAGCGGTTCGCCGGCGGCAAGCTGATCGACGTTCCGGTCGAGAACGGCAAGCTGACGCCGGCCGACGTCGTGCGTCAGCTCCACGGCATCGGCGACCCGCATCACGTACAGCCGGCCGCGCTCTCGATCTCACAATCGACCGAGCTCGGCACCGTCTACACGCTCGACGAACTGCGCGCGCTCGGCGAGTGCGCGCGCGCGAACGGGCTGCTCTTTCACGTCGACGGCGCGCGGCTGGCGAACGCGGTCGCCGCGCTCGGCACGGACCTGCGCACGATGCTGGTCGAGGGCGGCGTCGACGTCTGCACGTTCGGCGGGACGAAGAACGGCTTGATGTTCGGTGAGGCGATCGTGTTCCCGCGCGCGCATCCGGCGATCGACGTGCTGCCGTACACGCGCAAACAAGGGATGCAGCTCGCCTCGAAGATGCGCTTCGTCGCCGCGCAGTTCGAAGCGCTGCTGCGCGGCGATCTCTGGCTGCACAACGCGGCGCACGCGAACGCGATGGCGCGCTTGCTGGCGGAACGCCTGCGCGATCTCGACGACGTCGTTCAACTGGCCTATCCGGTCGAGGCGAACGGCGTCTTCCCGATCCTCCCGCCGCACGCGATCGAACCGCTGCAGCGCGAGCGCCGCTTCTACGTCTGGGACGCGGAGCGCAGCATCGTGCGCTGGATGACGTCTTGGGACACGACGCCCGAGGACGTCCACGCCTTCGCCGACGCCGTCTGGCGCATCGCGCCCAAAGCGAAGACTGCTATCGGCTGAGCGGAGCACTCACCACACGAACGGTCTACGCCTCCTCGCTCCCCCGCTGACCGGGGAAGCGATCAGATGGCTGGGAGCCGGTGAATTTTCAGGACGTTCGTGCCGCCCGCGCCGACGGGCATGCCGCTGGTGATCGCGATCGTTTCGCCAGGAGCCGCGTGGCCGTCGGCGACGATGCGGGCCTCCGCGATCTCAATGAGGGTTTCGATGTAGCGGTACGACTGCACGACCGACGACTCGACGCCCCACACGACGGCCATGCGGCGTGCGACTTCTTCGAGCGGCGTCAAGGCGACGATGCGCGCGCGCGGCCGGAACGACGAGACGTAGCGAGCCGTGTTTCCGGTGGTCGAACCGCTGACGATCAGCCGCAGGCCGAGCGCGTCGGCGCAGCGCACGGCGGCCTCGGAGATCGACATGCCGATCTCCGCGTCCGTCTCGATGCTCGCTGCTTCGGTCGTGAAACGGCGAGCGCGCATCTCCAAGTGCGGATACTGTTCCTCGACGTGCAGCGCGATGCGCGCCATCGTGCGCACCGTCTCGAGCGGATACGCGCCGCGCGCCGTTTCACCCGAGAGCATCACGGCGTCCGTGCCGTCGAGGATCGCGTTGGCGACGTCGGTCGTCTCGGCGCGCGTCGGACGCGGCGAGGAGATCATCGACTCGAGCATCTGCGTGGCGGTGACGACCGGTTTCGAGACGCGGTTCGCTCGTGCGATCATATCTTTTTGGGCCAGCGGCACGTCTTCGAGCGGGATCTCGATCCCGAGGTCGCCGCGCGCGACCATGATGCCGTCGGCGACGGTCAGGATGTCGTCGAGGTGCTCGAGCGCTTCGTGCTTCTCGATCTTGGCCATCACCGGGGTGTTCTGGCCGGCGAGCGCGATGCGCTCCTTGACCCGCCACACGTCTTGCGCCGTGCGCACGAACGACACCGCAACCCAGTCGACGCCCTGCGCCATCCCGAACTCGAGGTGTTCGAGATCGCGATCGGTCACCGCCTCGAGCTCGAGCGTGCCGTCGGGATAGTTGATCCCCTGCCGCTCGCGCAGCTCGCCGCCGGTCTCGACGACCGTGCGAACGCGCGGACCGTCGATCGCCGTCACCCGCAGCGCGATCGAACCGTCGGCCAGGTAGATGCGCTTGCCGACCTCGACGTCGCGTGCCAGGCCCTCGTAGGTGACGCTGACGTGGTCGGCGTCGCCGGCCTCCGCCTCGGTCGTGAGCGTGAAGTTCGCGCCGTTTTCCAGCCGCACCGACGAGATGCCGTCGGCGAACGGGCCGGTGCGGACCTTCGGTCCCGGCAAGTCTTGCAGGATCGCGATGTGCAAGCCGAGCTCGCGCGCAATGCGGCGCACCTCGACGATCGTCGCGGCGTGCTCGTCGTGCGTGCCGTGCGAAAAGTTCAGGCGAACGACGTTGACGCCGGCCAGGAAAAGCGAGCGCAGCATCGCCGGATCGCGCGACGCTGGACCCA